>CAZJUL010000074.1:0-6750 GCA_964549095.1 uncultured Elusimicrobiaceae bacterium | reverse complement strand
GGCTGCGGGTACCGGGGCCGGCGGCGGGCAGCCTTCGGCGTCCACCGCGCCGCAGGCCGGCGCGCCGGGGCATTTATCAAGAGCGTCCGTCACGCCGTCGCCGTCGGTATCCTTGTCCGTTTTCCTGAAGAGGGTATCGTCGAACTTTATCCTCAGGCGCAGGTAGGGCCCGCGGCCCCAGTAGCCGTCCCCGGCCAGGTCGGCGTCGAACTTGTCGAAGGACCAGCCGCCGGACAGCCAGAGGTCCTTGCCCAGCAGATAGCCGGTCTCCAGGAAGCCGCCCGAGGCCTGTCCGCCGCCGCTCCGGGAGAACAGCACGCGGTATTCTCCGCCGATATCCCAGCGGCGGCCGATATCGTAAATAACTTTCACGGCGGCGAGGTCCGTATAGGCGCTGAACCCTCCGTCCTTGGCGAATTTGCCGGCGTAGCGACCGGTAAGCTGCAGCGGGCGCGAGGGCTGGTAGACGCCCTCGCCGGAGAAGATGAAGGCGCCGAAATTCCCGTTCTGCGCCGGGCCGGTGTTGCGCGTGTCCCGGTATTCGGTCTTCAGCAGCCCGTTGAACACGTCGCTGTCCTCGGGCCGGTAGGCAAGACCCAGCGAGTAGCGGCCCGAGCGGCGTATAACGCCGCCGGCGCGGTCTTCATAGACCAGCCTGTTCTGGTTCAGGAGCGACCAGCCGCCGCCCAGCGCGAGCGCGGAATTGAACTCGCCCAGCCAGGAATCGGACTCCGCCGCAGTGCGGTACTCGGCCCGGCCCGACAATTTAAGTTTCTCGCCGGGCAGGTATTCCAGGCCGGCGGAAACGGCGAAGGCGTCCGGGTCCGCCAGGCGCTTCTCGCCGCTCAGGGTCTTGAGGTGCTCCAGGGCGGCGGTGCCGGTGAGGGTTTTAGAGAAGGCGTGGCGGTTGCGCAGGCCCATGCTCTGCTGCAAAGCCGAGCCGGAGGCGCCATGCCGCAGGCGGTATTCGTCCACGGCGGTGAGCTCCCCGGTAAGCGCCGTTTCCACGCCCGCCACGGAGCGGGTCTCGCGGCGGCTGCCGCTGCGGTCGTAAAGCTCGCGCAGGTATAACTTCGAGCCGCCGTACTTGTAGTCCGCGCCGGCCTGGGCGGCGCTGTAGCGCCCGCTGCGCACGTCCTGCCTGTATTCGGCGGAGAGCCCCAGCTGGCCGAGCTCCGTCTTGACTTTCGCCTTCGCGGAGGTCCTGTGGCCGACCGCCGCCTCGCTGAAATCGAACGGCGCCCTGGAGCCGGGCTGCGCGGCCGGGATGTACCGCTTCGTGGATTCTTCGTCCTCCAGGTCCAGGCTGCCGGAATATTTTTTTCCTTTCCGCTCGAGGCCCGCGGAGCGCGTCAGCGTGCCGCCGCCGTTCAGCGTGTCGCGGTCTTCGGCGTACTTGCCGCGCAGCGCGAAGGCGCGGCCCAGCGGCACGCGCAAACCCGTTTCGAAGCGGTCGCTGGCGCGGGAAGATTCCAGCGAGGAGGTATTGTTGAAATAGCGGCCCGAGCGAGTCTTATAAGCGGTCAGCGTGAACAGGTTGAGCGGGCTGGTCTCCAGGCCGGCCGTCCAGGCCGAGCCGTTCCGCGGGGTGAAGACCCCGCCCTGGTCGAAGAGCGCCCGCGTGGCGGCCGCTTCGCCGCGCAGCACCGTGCCCAGCGGCAGCCGAAGCGCGGCGTCGGCGCCCGAGAGGCGGAAATCCCCGGCCTGGCTCTCTTCCACCGCGCCGGTCACGCCGAGGTCCAGCGGGCCGGCGGCCAGGGCCGCCCTGCCGCCGTAAACGGCGTTCTGCCTGTCGCCGCCGGAGCTTTCATAGCTGACTATGACGTAGACCGGGTTGAAGTCCGCGTCCACCGAGGGCACCGGCTCCTTGAACAGCACCGAGCCGAGCTCCGGGTCCACGGTATAATCCGCGTTGCGGACCAGCTGGCGCCTGGAAAGGACGCGGTCCGGGTACTGCCTGTCGCGGGTCTCCAGCACCACGCGCTCGCTGCCGGAGACCACCGGGAGGACGTCGAGATAGTAGAAGCCGGCGGTGCCCTTGCCGCGCTGGGCCTTGACCACGCGGGCGTAGTCGGTCTTGGCGGCGAAGGCGGTCAGGCGGGCCGGCCCGAGCTCCGAGACCAGCTTCGCGCCGGTCAGCGAGCGCTGATGCTGGGCCAGCCGCGTCTCCTGCAGGCCGGTCCAGTAATCGCCCCAGAGCACGCTGGTCTTGCGGAGCGAAGCTTTCACGAAAAGTTTGTCGGAAGAATAAGTCTCCCTGCTGAGCGCGCTCTCGTCGCCGTAAAGGGGATAGCGGGCCTCGCTTTCCGGCGCGGCCTCCTCCTGACGGAACTGCGAGCCGTCCGTTTCTTTGGCCGTGTCATAGGCGGCGGTAAGTGAAACTTCCTTCCACAGCCGGCCCTTGGCGAAGAAGGCGCCGCGCCCGTTGGCATAGGTTCCTTTTTCCATGAAGGAACCGCTCCTGAGGCGGCCGTCGGCGCCGCCGGCGGAAGAGCGGCCGAGGCGCAGGTCCGCTATGCCGGTCACGAGCATATCCCGCAGGAACGGTTTGTATTCGAATTCTGCGGCGCCGGCCGCGTCCTTGCCGTAGGCCGCGCTGAGGACGGCCTTGCCCGGCTCCTCGGGAGCCCTGACGCCTATGACGGCGCGGCCGTCCTCGAGCGGGACCTGGAAGCCCGGCGCAGACGCGTCCGCGTCCGTCCCGGTTAAAGCGCCGGCGCTGAGCTGGACCGTAAGCAGGCCGCTGTACCGCAGCGGCAGCCCGCCCTCGTCCAGCAGCGCGGCCTCGGCGGAGAAGACGCTGCGGCCGTCGGCCTGGGGGATGGCGGCGGGCAGCCTGAACTCGATCCGGGCCGGGTCGCCGGGGGCGGTTACGGCCGCCTCGGTTTCCCCGCGCTTGTTCCCGAAAGGATCGTAGATCTCGGCCCTGACGACATTTTCGCCCTTCACGGCCTCGAGGCCGATGAACTCGTAAAGCTCGGCCGAAGTCTTTTGGTTCAGCATGCGCCGCCCGATCTTTTCGGCCAGTATTTCCGAGCCGTTCAGGTACAGTTTCAGCGCGGAGCCGGAGGGGAATTTCACGGCGACGTTGAGGCGCTTGGACGAAAGAGCGGCCCCCGGGGCGGGCGAGATTATGGCCAGGTCGCGCGGGGCCGAGGAAAGCAGCGCTTCGTAATCTTCTGCGGCCTTTTCCGACGGCGGCGGGGCGGGCACGGCGCAGGCGCCGGAATAATAGGCCGTGCTCTTCAGCAGGGCGAAATTGGCCTTGCGCAGGCCGCCGCGGTCCATATCGGCGAACTGCGAGACCCCGTCTTCGGCAAAGCGGTGGTGTATGGGCGCCGGCTCAAGGCCGGGCGGCAGGAGCGCCTTGTCCAGGCGGACCACGCGGCTGCCCGGCAGCGCAGAGTTAATGTGGTACTTGCCCTGTCTGTCGGTCTTCACCCTGACGCCGTCCTCCGTGTAGACCTCGGCGCCCTCGACGCCGCTTTCTCCTTCGTCGTAAAGGCCGTCGGCGTCCGCGTCCACGAAGACCCGGCCGATGATGGTGCCGCGCGAGGTGAACACGCCGCCGCCCGTCCTTATCCGGAAAGACGCCGTATTGGAGACGAAGGCGGCCCCGAGGGTGGAGCCCTCGGCGTAAGCCCGGTTCAGCCCGTCGCTGTGCTCGGAATCGGCGCCCAGCAGCATAGCGTAGCGCAGTATCTTCGCGGCGCCCGGGCCGGAGGGGATGGCCCAGACCGCCCTGTTCCCGGCGGAGAGGGCCGGGTCCGGGATCGCTGCGCCGTCCAGGAGCGAGGTGCCGCGCGCGTAGGCGAAGCCGCGAGGCAGCAGGTCCGCCACGCGCAGTTCGGCGGCGGGGGAGCCGCCGTTGTTGGTCACGGAGACCGAGCAGTAAAGTATGTCGCCGGTATTTGCTTCGGCGCGGTCGCAGGCCTTGGCCGTGACGAAAGAGGCCGCGCCCGGGTCCGCCGGTATATCCAGCAGCACGGCCGAGGTCTGCGCGAAGGTGAAGATCTCTCCCTTGGAGCCGGTCGAGACGTTGAAGCCGGCAGCGACGCCCGCGGCCGGCAGCACGGTCGGGTAGGTGAAGCCGGCGCCCGGCGCCACCGACAGGTAATAGCCTCCGGCCGGCACGAACGGGAAATAGAAACGCCCGGAAGAGTCAGCGGTATAGGGGTTCTGCTGGCCCACGCCCAGCACGGCGGGGTTGCCGCTGGCCGAATCTCTCAGCGTGACCACCGCGCCCGCGACGGGCTCACCGGTCACTGAATTGAATACAACGCCGTAGGGGTCCACCAGGGCCTCGGCGAAGAAAGAGCCGCCGGGCGCGCCGGCGTCGTAGCGCGTCACGCGCACGGAAGAATCGGCGGATACGCCCAGGGCGCCGTCGGCCGCGGCTGAGGCGCCGGCCGCGGAGGGCAGGCTGCCGCGGAACACGCCGCTGTCGGCGGAGGTTTCTGTCAGGACGACGGTTTCGGAATCCCCGGTGGCGGCGCAGGTGACGGTGACGGCGGCCGTCTCCGCGGCGCCGGAATTAAGGTTCGCCCCCGCGCTGGTCATTTCAAAATAGAGGGTGTCGCCCGGCCGGTAGACGCTGACCTGCGCGAAGGACTGGTCGGTGAAGACGATCGAGCCGGCTGTGGCGGTGGTCACCGAGACCGAGGAATAGGCGAACTTCAGCGGCATACCCGCGGCCGCGGCCGAGGCGCTGCTTATCAATACCGTACCGGCGGAGAGCCCCGCGGCGGCGTCCACGCTCAGCCGGACTGCGAGGGCTTCGCCGGCGAAGAGGTTCCCCAGGTTCCAGACCACCTGGCCGGCGGCGTAAACCCCGCCGTTGTCGGCGGAAACGAAGGCCGTGCGCTCCGGCAGGGGGGCCGTGAGGGTAAGGCCGTAGAGCGCGGCCGACGGGTCATTGGCGAAGTCCAGCGTGATGGTGACGCGCCCGCCCGGCAGCACCTGCGCGGGAGAAGCCGTGGAGGTGAAGATAACCGACGGGTCCTGGACCAGCGTGCTGACCTGGGCGGAGGAGGCCGAACTGTCCTGGCTGACGGCGGAAACCGTGTTGAGGACGGCCGCGCCGTCCGCGGCCAGCGTGGACACCGCGACTGCGTAAGTCACCGTGCCGGAAGAGCCCGCGGCCACCGTGCCGAGGTCCCAGACGATATTGGAACCGCTTTTATAGCCGCCGGAGGTGGCCGAACCGGTGCTGTAAGAGGTAAGCCCGGGGACCGGGCTGGTCAGCCTCGTCGAAAGAGCGGCGGCGTTGCCGGTATTGGAATAAGAAAGAGAATAGGTGATAAGGCCGCCCGGCGTAACCGAGGCCGGGGCGGAGAGCGCAATATTCAGCAGCGAGCCCGAGCCCGCCGTAGAAGAAGATACGGCCGCGGCGTAATAGCCGCCGGCGGCGCCGGCCGAGGCCGAAGAGACGAAGATCGTACCGTTGAGCACTGAAGACAAGGCCTGCGCCGAAACCGTGAGTTCAACAGTTTCACCGGAGGCCAGCGAAGCGATGGACCAGGTTACAGTACGGGAGGCAGCGTCCAGGACGCCGCCGCCGCTGATAACAAGGCTGGAGGTGGAAACTTCCGGGGGCAGGTACAGCAAGGCGGTAACTCCGGAAGCGGCGGCGTTGCCGGTATTGGAAACGCCGAGTGTGTAGGTAAAATTCTGTCCCGGCAGGACTATAGCCGGTGATTCAGAAAGCGATACCCAAAGCCGCGGGCCGGCGGAGATGGGCGTCGTAGCGACCCCGGCCACCGCGGTAAGCGGATTGCCGTTGAGATCGGAACAGTTGGCTACGCTGCGGCTGATAATAAGAGTACCCGCGGGAGGCGTCAGCGCGCTGACGCCCCCCGTAAAGACCGCAACGCAGCCCAGAAGGGCCGCGAGCAGTGCGGGTATTCTTAATAGCCTCATGAAACGCTCTCTCCCGGTTTAAGCGTCAGTCTATCGTGACGGTGAACCGCAATACCAGAGTGGCACCGGAACCGAGCGTTATGTTGCCCCCGGAACCGGCTATCACGGAGTGTGAGCCGCTGTCGAACTTGGCGCCGTCGCCGTCATCGGCGTCGGAGCGCGCCACCAGCCCGCCCACCGTGGAGCCCGTGTATATGCTGCCGGGCTTGTAGGTGGTATAGGTAGGGATCACGTCCGAGATGGTCACGGCCGTGGCCGCGCCGGTGCCGGTATTGGTGACGGTGGCGGTGTAGGTCAGTTCCGTGCCGGGCGGCTGCGAACCCACAGGGTTTATCGACTTCGTTATCGACAGCGTGGGCGCGGTGACGGTGGTGTTGACGCTCCTGGTATAGACGACCGCGGTGTCGTTGGATGACTGCATCGTCACACGCAGGGTGTCCACCGTCTGGTCGGCCGTGCCGGCGGTGACCGTGCCCACGGCCAGGAGGCTGAGAGAGCCGTACTGGCCAAGGACGCCGGTGTCCACCTTGCCGTCGGCGTCGGTGTCCGTCAGCAGGTAGTCGCCGTCGTTGCCGGGGATGCCGTCGTGGTTATTGTCCACCCAGAAGACCCAGGGGAAACCCGCCGCCGAAGTATAGGACAGGTCTATGGTGTCGTTGGCGTTGCCGAGGTTGGTGACGGTCATGGTGTAAACCACCGAATCCCCCGGGTCGGCGCTCATGCCGGCCGCGGTGAAGGAGAAGGTGGGGGAAGAGAGCAGCGCGCTGAAGAACGTGCCCCCGGTGGTGTTGCTGAGTATGGTGCTGACACCACCGGGGGCACGTTCTTCAG
>CAZJUL010000073.1:0-10894 GCA_964549095.1 uncultured Elusimicrobiaceae bacterium | reverse complement strand
TCTTAACTGATTTAACGATACCCGCTTCGGTAACATCTTAACTGATTCAATTCGGACCCTTGACATAATGATACTAGTGTGGTGTCATTTAAGCATGAAACTATTGAACAGGGACACTGATTACGCGGCCAGGGCGCTGGTCCATATCGCCGGCAGGCGCCCTGAAACGGTGCCCGTCTCCGGCATGGCCGCGGAAATAGGCGTCACGGGGCCGTTCCTCAGGAAGATACTCCAAACGCTGAACAGGGCCCGACTGCTGAAGTCGCGCAAAGGCCGCGGCGGGGGGTTCACGCTGGCCCGCGCGCCGGAAAAAATATTCCTGAAAGACCTTATGGCCGTTTTCCAGGGCCCGCTCAAGCCTGGCGACTGCGTTTTCAAAAAGAAGCTTTGCCAGAACCACGGCACCTGCCTGCTGCGGCACAAGGTAGCGGCCATAGAGAACGGCGTGCTGGCGGAACTCGGGAAAATAACGCTTAAAGACCTAATGCCGGGAGGGCTTATAATAAGTCCGGGGACTGTCCCCTTTACCGGCGAGCGAAGCAAGCGGTAGAAGGGGACTGTCCCCTTGTATAAGGATAACGCTATGAGCGCTAAAAGAAAAATAATAAAGATAGACGAGGCGAAATGCGACGGCTGCGGGCTCTGCATCCCGAACTGCCCGGAAGGCGCGCTGCAGGTGATAGACGGCAAGGCGCGGCTGGTAAGCGACCTTTTGTGCGACGGCCTGGGCGCCTGCCTGGGCGAATGCCCCAAAGGCGCGATAGAAGTGGAAGAGCGGCCGGCCGAAAAATACGATGAAAGGAAGGTAATGGAAAATATGTTGAAAAAAGGAACGAACACCATAAAGGCGCACCTTAAACACTTGAAAGACCACGGACAGACCGAGTTCCTGGAACAGGCGCAGGGGTTCCTGAAGGAAAAAGGCGTCGCCGACCCGCTGGCGGGGGAAAGCGGCAAGCCGCAGGCCTCCCATTGCGGCTGCCCCGGCGCGCGGGAAATGTCCTTCGGCGCCGCGGAAGCCGAAGAGTGCGCCCCGGCGGAGGTTAAGTCCCGCCTGCGCCAGTGGCCGGTGCAGCTGCACCTGCTGTCGCCGCAGGCCCCGTATTTCAATAAGGCCGACGTTGTGCTGGCCGCCGACTGCGTGGCGTACGCCTACGGCAACTTCCATAACGAGTTCCTGAAGGACAAGGCCCTGGCCATCGCCTGCCCCAAGCTGGACGACAACCAGGAAAGCTACCTGGAAAAAATAAAGAGCCTCATAGAGGACGCAAAGATCAACACCCTGACCGTGCTGACAATGGAGGTCCCCTGCTGCCAGGGTCTGCTGAACCTGGTCAAGCTGGCTATGCGCAATTCCTCGCGCAAGGTCCCCGTGAAACACATCATCATCGGCATCCAGGGCGGCATAAAGCATGAAGAGTGGCTCAGCGATTAAGCATCGGGCAGCCGGATACGGGCCGCCGCGGATAGTCCGCGGCGGCTCTTTTCACTGGTATATCAGCTGGATCCACTAGATATGATAAACTAGTGGTTCTGAATAAATAATCGATAACTTCGCGGTATTTAAAGGATCGGCTTATGCACATTATAAGCGCGTCCAGGCGCACCGATATTCCGCATTATTACGCCGCCTGGTTCCGCAACCGGCGCAAGGCCGGCTTTGCCGACTACCGCACGGTTTTCGGCGGGGGAAAAAAGGGCTTCTTCCAGGCTTCTCTCAGGCCGGAAGATGTAATCGGGTATTTGTTCTGGACTAAATTCGCCGGCCCCTTTCACGACGAATTAAAAGCCCTGCGGGAAGAAAAAGTTCCATATGGGTTCCATTATACGATCACCGGCTACGGGAAGGAAATTGAGCCCGGTATCCCGTCACGCGCGGCCGTTATCAAAGACTTCCTGTCAGTTGCCAAGACGCTCCCCGGGCCGGAAGCTATCCAGTGGCGGTATGACCCCATCCTGATCTCCGACCGCGTCTACGATCATAATTGGCACCTGGAAAACTTTGAGCATATCGCCTCCCGCCTGGCCGGCCATACGAAGGTAGTGAATGTGAGCTTCACAGAACCTTACCAGAAGGCCATCTCCAAAGTCCCGGACGGGCATACCATCCATTGGCGCCAGTCGGATAAGCACCGGGACACCATCTATCAAAAAAATCCTGACCTATGTCCGGTGGGCGAGCAGGAGATAGAACTGCTCCGCGAATTGGAAGCGATAGCTAAGGCCAAAGGCATCCAATTACGAGTCTGCTGCAACCGCGAGTACGCGGATAAATTCCCCTTAGCCCAGTGCTGCGGCGCCGAGCTCTTCGCCCCGTACGGGCCGGTAGTGCAGTGGCAGATCGCCTCCCTTTCCCCGGGCCCCTCCCGTGAAAGCTGCCGGTGTCTGAAGACCGTGGACATCGGTATGGACAACACCTGCCCCGCCGGCTGCTTCTATTGCTATGTCACCGCCTCTATCGAACTGGCCCAGAAGAACTGTAAAGCGCATGACCCCAAAAGTTCGCGGCTTCGATAGATCCGGACCAGCAGGGTACATTTTACTCAGGCGGCTTCCGCCATTGAGCGGCCCTAAGGAAGTTTGATAATATATAGTTAACGGCGCGGTGGCCAAGTGGAAAGGCGGTAGTCTGCAAAACTACCATGCGTGGGTTCGATTCCCACCCGCGCCTTTTAGATTTTCTTTCTCCTGACCTCAAATTCAACCTTTCGGGGGATATCATGCACCTGAGCCGCCTGGCTATGTCGGTGGGGCAGTCCGCCACTTTAAAACTGAACGAACTCGCCGGCAACCTGAAGGCAGAGGGGAAACCCGTCATCCACCTGGGCGGCGGGGAGCCGGAAGAGCAGATACCCGCCGGCGCCTATGACGCCTCTCTGGAGAAGCTGAAATCCAGGCTTGTCCGCTACACCCCCACCAGCGGCACGCCCGACCTTAAAAAAGAGATAATCGCCTACACCGAAAAGAATTACGGGCTCAAAGCCGAGCCGAAGAACATAGCTGTTTCCGGCGGGGCCAAGCAGGCCATTTATAATTTCCTGATGGCGGTGGTGGACCCGGGCGCCGAAGTGGTCTTTCCCGCGCCTTACTGGGTGAGCTATCCCGAGATGGTCAAGATGGTTTACGGCACACCGGTGGCCGTGAAGCCCAAGTCCGGCGGGCTGCTGTGCTCCGTAGAAGACCTGGAGGCTCACCTGACCTCCAACACCCGGGCCGTGATGCTGAACAGCCCCAATAATCCTTCCGGCCAGATGTACTCCGACGATTTCGTGAAAGAGCTGGTGGAGGTCTGCGAGTACCGCAACATTTACCTTTTGATGGACGATATCTACGACCGGCTGGTCTTCGACGGCAAAACCTCGCCCAAGACTTTTTCTTTCTCAAAAAAGCCGCTGGACGAGTCCATCATCGTGTCGGTGAACGGGGTGTCCAAGACCTATTCAATGACCGGGTTCCGCATCGGCTGGAGCGTGGCTTCCCAGGCCATAACGCAGGCCATGGTAAAGATACAGGCGCAGATAACCTCCTGCCCTTCGGCTTTAAGCCAGGCGGCCGCGGTGGGGGCGCTGCGCGAACAGGGCGATTTCGTGGAGGATCTGCGCAGCTCGCTGGAGAAGAAGCGGGACGTCCTGCTGGCCGAGCTCAAGAAGCTTAAGAAGGTGAAGATACACGCGCCGCAGGGGACTTTCTACAGCTTTCCGGATTTCAGCGCTTACGAGAAGGATTCTGAAAAGCTTTCCAAACTTCTGCTGGAAAAAGCCATGGTGGTCACCGTGCCGGGCAAAGAATTCGGCGTGGACGGGCACCTGCGCATCAGCTACTGCGGTCCGGAGCGGGACATCGTGGAAGGCGTTTCGCGGATACGGAAAGTTCTGGACGGCGAGTAATTACTACCAGGAGATAAATCATGTCCGATACAATGGTCGCTGACGCGCGGCAGCTCGCCGCCGAGCTGGAGCGGTCCGGATTTAAAACTTCCGGCAGTATCTACCGGAACCTCTCCTCCCCGGTCCTTTACGAGCATATTATAAAGAAAGGCGAAGGCGTGATGGCCGCCAATGGCCCGGTAGTAATGAAAACCGGCGTACATACCGCCAGGGCCGCGCAGGACAAATTCATAGTGAAGCAGGCCCCCAGCGAGAAGCATATCTGGTGGGGGGACTATAATGTGGCCATCGACGCCGCCAAATTCGACCGGCTTTTCGACCGCATGGCCGCCTACCTTAAGGATAAAGACATATATATACGGGACTGCTTCGCCGGCTCGGACCCCAAACACCGCCTGCCGGTGCGCATCATAACAGAATACGCCTGGCATAACCTGTTCGCCAGCCATATGCTTATCGGCGCCTCGGAGGGGGAGCTCAGCGGGTTCGCTCCCGGGTTCACCGTCATCGCGCTTCCGGGCTTCAAGGCCGACCCCGCCGGGGACGGCACGCGGAGCTCTACCTTCATCCTGGTCAATTTCGAGAAGAAAGCGGTCATTATAGGCGGCAGCGGCTATGCAGGCGAGATCAAGAAGTCGGTATTCACGGTGATGAACTACCTGCTGCCGCTCAAGGGCGCGATGCCGATGCACTGCTCGGCCAACGTGGGCAAGAACAACGACACAGCCATCTTCTTCGGCCTGTCCGGCACCGGCAAGACCACCCTTTCCTCCGACCCGGAGCGCCGGCTGATAGGCGACGACGAGCACGGCTGGACGGAGGACGGCATCTTTAATTTCGAGGGCGGCTGCTACGCCAAGGTGATAAACCTTTCGCCCAAGGCCGAGCCGCAGATCCACGCTTGCACCCGGCGCTTCGGCACGGTGCTGGAGAACGTGGTCTGCGATCCCGTCACCCGGGAGCTGGACCTGGACGACGGCTCGCTGACCGAGAACACCCGGGCCGGCTACCCGCTGGAATACATAGACAACGCGGTGAAAGGCGAACATTTCCCGCACCCGAAGAACATAGTGATGCTGACCTACGACGCCTTCGGCGTGCTGCCGCCCATCTCAAAGCTCTCCTACGAGCAGGCGATGTACCACTTCATCTCGGGCTATACCGCCAAGGTGGCCAACACCGAGATGGGCATAAAGGAGCCCAAAGCCACCTTCAGCACCTGCTTCGGCGCGCCTTTCATGAGCCACCACCCTTCGGTGTACGCGGAGCTGCTGGAGGGTAAGATGCGGGAGCACAAGGTGAACTGCTGGCTTATCAACACCGGGCTGGCCGGCGGGCCTTACGGCACCGGCAAGCGCATCAGCATAGCGCATACCCGGGCGCTGCTGAACGCCGCGCTGGGCGGCGCGCTCTCCGATGTGAAATACTCTAAAGACCCGGTCTTCGGCTTCGAGATCCCGGCTTCCTGCCCCGGCGTTCCCGACGGGATACTGGCTCCCCGCGAGGCCTGGGCGAACAAGGCCGACTACGACGCCAAGTACGCCGAACTGGCCGGCCTCTTCGACAAAAACTTCAAAAAATTCAATGTCTCCAATGAGAACATAGTGAAAGCGGGGCCAAAGACCGCTTGAAATGTGGTATAATAAAAGTAAGATTTCTATTGACAAAACAATGGAAAAATCGGTTAATATGTAAAGTATCAGCCGATATATCATAGGAGGAGTAAACAATGCCCGTAGCGAAGACCAACTCGAAGTTCATGACCCCCCTGACGCCTGACACAGTTCTCAGCGAGATCGTCGGAACGAAGCCCCTTCCCCGCACCGAGATCGTAAAGAAACTCTGGGCGTACATAAAGAGGAATAACCTGCAGGACAAGAAGAACAAGCGGAACATCAACGCCGATGAGAAGCTGACCCCGTTCTTCAACAACAAGAAGCAGGTCAATATGTTCGACCTCTCCAAGCTCATCAGCAAGCACGCGAAATAAGCTGTTAAGCTAAAAAATATTAACGCCGCCGGCTTTAAACCCGGCGGCGTTTTTATTGGGTCCGGCGTTAAAATTTTATATCATTTAACCTGAATCCTGCAGGATTCACCCGCGAAGCGGGCGAATGGCGGAGCGCTATGCGCGAGCGCCATTCGGGTGTATGCCGCCCGCAGGGCGCCCGCTATGCGGGCGGAAAACTTCAGTTGAAGTTTTCCGGCTATTCAGCCCGGAAACCCCTATGAACAACTTCCTGATGATCTCCCCGCAATACCCGCCGCGCCTGCGCTTTTTCGCGAACCGGCTGAAAGGGCGCGGCTTCCGCGTGCTGGGCATGGGCGACGCCGACTGGGGCGCCCTGGCCCCGGAGCTGCAGGCCGACCTGGCGGAATACTGCCGGGCCGACCTGTCCTGCTATGCCGGCAACGAGGCGCTTATCCCCGACAGGTACGATTCCGTCCGCGCCGCGGCCGAGTACCTGGCCGGGCAGCACGGCCGGCTGGCCTACCTGGAATCCTTCAACGAGTGGTGGCTGCCCCTGGACGCCGCCCTGCGGCGCGACCTGGGCGTGCCCGGCCTCTGGCCGGAAGACCTGGCGCCGCTGGTTCGTAAATCGCTGATGAAAGAGCGGTTCAGGGCCGCCGGCGTGGCCGTGGTGAAAGGGGAAATAGTGACGGACCTGCCCCGCCTGCTGGCCTTTTTCGAGGGCAACGGCCGGGATATCATAGTGAAGCCGGACCGGGGGGTGGGCGCGTCCGACACCTACCGGGTAAGGAGCCGGGAGGAAGCGGAGCGCTTCTTCAACGCCCGCAACCCCGCCTATCCTTATTATATGGAGGCGTTCATAGGGGACCCGGAGCGGGAGCTTTATTCTTTCGACGGTTTCACGGACGCGTCCGGGGAGCCGCTATTCACCACGGCCCACCGCTATAATGACGGGATACTGGAAGTGGTGGAGGGCAACCCGCTCAGCTACCATAATTTAAAGACGGACGAGATACCGGCGGAGCTTAAGGCGGCGGGCCTGGCGGCGCTGAAGGCGTTCGGGCTGAAAAAGAATTTCTTCCACATAGAGTTCTTCAGCGTCCGCGGCACCTGTTTCGGGCTTGAGATAAACGCCCGGCCGCCCGGTGTGCTGACGGTGGATATGATAAACCACTCCAAGGGGCTGGACCTGTGGGACCTCTACGCCCGGATGTGCGCGGGCGAGCAGGTGGACGCCAGGCCGGCGCACGATATGATCTGCGCCTACGCGGCCAGGTTCAACGACAAGCCTTACCGTTCGTCCCACGACGAACTGCTCGCCCGCTACGGGCGGGAGATAGTTTTCCACATGCCGATGGACAGCAAGGTGATGGGCGATTACGCCTACCTGGTGCTTACCGGCACGCAGGAACAAAGGGCCGAAATAGTCGCCGACATCTCCGCCCTCCGGTAAATAAATGGGGACAGGCTACTTTATTTTGAAAAAGTAGCCTGTCCCCATTTCCTATCAGTCTTTTCTTCTATCTACTATATAGGCGGATTTGGCGGAGGTTTTGGCGGCTTTTTTGAGCTCGGTGCCGATATTGCTGACCTGGGCGAAGGAGGTCAGCGGCTTTATCTTGTTGTGGACTATGCCGATGGAGAGCGACAGGAACGGGAACTGCTTTATGTTGCCCTGCCTGTCGGTGGAGACGATGTGGCCGCGGTCGCGGTCGGCCTTGCTGTAAAAAGAGGGGGCTATCTCGTCGAAGCCGGTCAGGATGCGCTGCGCCAGCTCCTCGGATTTCTCGAAGGTGGTGACTATTATGAAGTCGTCGCCGCCTATGTGGCCGATGAAATCCTCCGAGGTCTCGTTCTGGATAGTGAGCTTCACCAGCAGGTTGGCGGTGGCCTTTATCACGCGGTCGCCGGCCTCGAAGCCGTAGGTGTCGTTGTAGGCCTTGAAATTGTTCAGGTCCAGGTAAAGCACGGCGAATTCGGAATTCTTCTGTATCTCGCGCTCCACCCGGGCCTGTATGGAGGGGTTGCCGGGGAGCTTGGAAAGCGGGTTGGTGTCCAGCACCAGCTTGTTGCGCTTCAGTATCATCCGGATGCGGGCTATCAGCTCGTCGGTGTCCACGGGCTTTATCAGGTAATCGTCTATGCCCATGCTCAGGCCTTTCAGCTTGGTCTTCTTCTCGCTGTAGGCGGTGCAGATTATTATGGGTATGTGCGCGAAAAGCGGGTTGTTCTTCAGGTCTTCCGCCACCTGCAGGCCGTCCTTGCCCGGCATGCTGTAATCCAGCACGGCAATGTCGGGGTGGGTTTCGAAAATGGTGCGCAGCGCTTCCTTGCCGTCGCTGGCTATGAAGACCTCGAACCCCGCCTCCTCTATGGTCTCCTTCATCAGCAGCAGCAGCTCGGTCTGGTCGTCCGCGATCAGCACCTTTGGCCTGGCCGGCTTGTCGGCGCCGGCGCTTACGGGCTGGTCCGAGTCCTGTATCTCCCGGGCTATGATGGAGAGCAGCAGCTCTTTCGGCAGGTCCTTCGAAACTATCTCGGGCAGGCCGGTCAGTATGCCGCGCTCCTGGAAATTATTGAAGCGCAGCGCGCTCAGGACTATGATGGGGATCTCCGAGGTGGCGGCCTCGTCCTGCATCTCGTCCATTATCTGGAAGCCGTCCTTCCCCGGCATCATGATGTCCAGCAATACCACCTGC
Organism: uncultured Elusimicrobiaceae bacterium; assembly: GCA_964549095.1. GTDB lineage: Bacteria > Elusimicrobiota > Elusimicrobia > Elusimicrobiales > UBA9959 > JAHJSU01. The sequence goes on along the minus strand of CAZJUL010000073.1, from coordinate 2,336 downwards.
GGCTTTTCCGCGCGGATGGCGTCCAGCACCAGCGAGGAGTCGTTGACCTGGATGGGCCGGTAATTGTTGGCCTCCAGGAACATCCTGACCAGCTCGGAGAATTCCTCGTCGTCGTCGGCCACCAGCACGGTCACGGGGGTGTCGGCGTCCGGCTTGGGCGCGGCCCGCAGCAGCGCCGACTTGAGCGCGTCGAAATCCAGCGGCTTGGTCAGGTAGCCCTGGACCTTGGGCGTGGGACCGGTGACGATATCGATGTGCGGCGTCTGGGAAAAGATGATTATCTTCTGGTTCCCGGTAAAGGGGTTCTCCTTCACTTCCCCTATGAAATCGACGGGGTTGAAGGTCTGTATGAGGATGTTCAGTATCACCAGGTCGGGCTTCCAGTTCTGGATGGAGGTCATCGCCTCCTGGTAGTTGGCCGTGGCGTGCGCCGAGTAGCCGCTGAACTCCAGGAAGCCCTTCAGCTCGGCCGTCTGGGAATTGTCGGCGTCCACCAGCAGTATTTTTTTCCTGAAATCCGCGTCCATGCTTTGATTCTATCATTTATTGCCGGAGCGCTCAAAAGGGGGCCGGGGGGAGGCTTCCCGGCCGGTTTTTTTGTAATATATCCATAGCCGCCGACGGGCGCGCTGAAGCCATGAATAATCTGGAACTGAAGCAGGTCAGGGAATATTTCTCCGCGCTGGCGGAGGCGGAGACCTCCGTGGGCGAATTCTACGCGCTTTGCGCAGAGAAATGGCCCGAAGAGGCGCTGTGGAAACACCTCGCCGCGGAAGAGCTCGGGCACGGGGAGACCGTGCGCGGGATGCTGGCCGCGGTAGAGGCCTCGCCCGAAGATTTTTCCATTATCAGGCCGCTGACGCCCGTGCCGCTGAAGCTTTTCATCGAAGGCCGCCGGGCCGAAACGGAAAAGGTCCGGTCCGGGGAGTACGCCAAGCTCAACGCCATGGCGGTCTCCTGCGACATAGAGCAGTCCATCATAGAGGCCCGCTACGACAAGCTCCTGAAAAGTTCTAACGCCGCCTATAACAGGGCCGTGGCCCTGCTGGTGGAAGATACCAGGCGCCACCGGTCGGGTTTTGTCTCGCGGCTGGCCACGCTGGGGATCATAAAATAAAGAGGGCCGGCTGACGGCTTTCGCCGGTAACGCCGCCTGCCCGCCGCGGGCGGCGGATATTTAGGGAGATATATATGGAAGAACAGCCTGAAATAAAGTTCCCGGAGAAGAAAAAAGAGGAAGAAAAGAAAAAAGGCTTTTTCGCCTGGTTCCGCTCGAAGCTGGGCATAGGCGGACGCAATGCGGCAGGCGGAGCCGGGGAGGCTTCGGCCGGTGCCGGGCGTGCCGGCCTGGGCAGGGGCCTTGGCCGGACGGGCGCAAGTCTTGGGCGGACCGGGCCGGCCCCGGCTGGGCTCGGCCGGGCGGCTTACGGCTCGTCCAGGTTCGGCGCCTCAAGCGGCTGGTTCGCGGGCCTGCTCTCCGGCAACGGGGGCCTGCTGGTCGGCGCCGGCATGCTGGCCGCGCTGGGCGCCGGCCTCTATCTGGGCAGCCATAGCGGTTTCTTCGGCGGAGCGGGCCAGGGCGGCCCCGGCGGCGGTTCTTCCATTTTCAATTCTAAAAGGTCCGGCGATAATTACGTTCCCGCCATCATGCGCAACCGGCAGGACGGCTCTTCGCTGGACCTGCTGCAGCAGGCCAATAAAGGGGTTTTCGACGGGCCCGGTTACGATAAGGACGGTTATGACCGCGACGGCTACGATAAGGACGGCTACGGCCGGGACGGTTATGATAAGGACGGTTATGACCGGGAAGGCTATGACCGTGACGGTTACGACCGCGACGGCTACGACCGGAACGGTTTCAACCGGGCGGGCTATAACCGTGACGGCTACAACAGGGACGGCTTCGACAAGAACGGCCTCAGGGGGCCTGGCGGGAGTTTGTTTTCAAAGCTGACCAACGGCCTGTTCGGCGGGTTTTTCGGGTCTTCCGGCGGCGGGACGAGCACTTTCGGCGGCGGCGACCGGTTCGCGAATAAATTCGGGCAGAATACGAAGGTGGGCGCCGGAAAGCCGGGCGCGGGTTTTCAAAAACTGCCGCAGTTCGACTCGCGGAAAAAATTGCTGGCAATGAAAGGTTTGGCCAAAGCTTTAAGGTCCTCCAGACCCGGCGCTTCTGAGGGCACGGCCGGTTCCGCCGGCTCCTGGGGACAGGCTAAAGGCGTCAGGTCGCAGCAGCAGGCCGATCTCCGCTTCTCGGCGGACGGAACCCGCGCCGCGCAGGACCAGGCCTGGGTGGGAACCTCCCCCGAAGGTACCGGGGTAGGCGGGTCCGGCAT
>CAZJUL010000072.1:4422-10926 GCA_964549095.1 uncultured Elusimicrobiaceae bacterium | reverse complement strand
CCTCGGAGGACTTTCACCTCCAAGCTTGGTTTCATGCTGGGCACACCAAATAAAAAACCCCGGCCTCCCGGGGTTTTTTTACGGCCGTCGGCGCCGTTCCTACTTTTTCTCTCCGGAACCGCAGCATTTCTTATATTTCTTACCGCTGCCGCAGGGGCAGGACTCGTTCCTGCCCACCTTGGGCTCGGCGCGCTTCACGGTCTCTATCTTCTGCACTTCCCCGCCGTTCACCACTTCAGGATGTTTTTTAAGCCATTTCTTTACTTCTTTCTCGTCCTTGACGTTGACGCCTTCCACCAGCATCTTGCGGTAGATGTCGATTATCGTTTTCCGCATCTGCGGCGTCTTGGCCTGCGACAGGATCTCCGGCGAGATCTTGTTCAGCTCTTCAGCCAGTTCGTCGTCGGTCTTTTCCGAGGCGGGCTTCTCAGGCGCGGGCTTGGCGGCAGGCGGGGGCACCGCTGCCTGCCGGGCGGCGGGGGCCGCGGCTTCGGCCGGCTTTTCCGTCGCGGGCTCGGAGGGCGCATCTTTTTTCACCGGCCAGGCCGGCGCCTTAGTCTCCGGTTTTTTGAACATCTTCAGAAAATCCCACATAGTAGCCTCCAGTCAGATCTTTTAAAAGCCGCCGCAGCTATATAAGTATACCATTGCCGGACGTTTTTTAAAAAGAAGTTTTGTTCCCTTATCCCTACATCCTTACCGGTCAGGCCGGCACTTTGGCGTCCTTGAGGAAGCAGGCCAAAGCGATGGAGTGCAGCTTGGTCAGGGGCGAATCGGTCCTGGACGGCAGTATCATGGGGATGTTCGCGCCGGCCACCAGCCCCGCGAGCTTCACTCCGGCCCCGAAAAATGAAAGCGTCTTGTACATGGCGTTCGCGGCGTCCAGGTCCGACAGCAGGACGATATCGGCCTCGCCCGGCACGACCCCGCCCTTCACGCCCTTCTCGTCCGCCAGTTTCCTGGAGAACGTGATGTACACGTCGTAGGGGCCTTCCACTACGGCGTGACTTATCCTGCCGTCCCTGGACATATTGGACAGCTCTACCGCGTCCAGCGTGCTCTGTATCTGGGAGTTGGCCTTTTCCACCGGGCAGATGACGGATACTTTGGGGGTTTCCACGCCGAGCATCCGCATCATGTTCACGGAGTTGCGGACTATCTTGCTCTTCTGCTCTAGGGTGGGCTGTATCATGATAGCCGCGTCGGTCAGCGCGAACATCTTCTTGTAGTTCGCCGACTCGAACAGCACGAAGTGGCTGAGCACCGTGCCTTCTTCGACCGCGCCGACCTCTTTCCTTAAAATAGCCTTCATGTAATACTTGGTGTCCACCAGGCCCTTGACCAGGAAGTCGCCCTGCCCTTCCTTGACCAGGTCCACGGCCTCGTTGCACATAGCCACCGTTTCCGTCATGTCTATTATTTCGAAATTCTTGAGGGGCAGGCCCACTTTGCCGGCTATCTCTTTCACCTGGGCCGCCGGGCCTATGAGTATCCCGCCGGAGATGAGGTTGTGGTCCACGCCCATCTTGCAGGCTTCCAGCACTTCTTCGTTGTTGGCGCCGGGGACCGCTATGCGGTTCGTCTTCCCGGCCACCAGGCCCATAAGTTCGTCGAAACTATTGAATTTCATGTTTTTTCTCCTGTTGCAGTTATATTAGACTTACGATCCGGTTTTGTTCGCGTCCGCTGGCGCCGGCTCCCCGTACTTCCTGACCGTTTTCGGGTGCTTAAGCGCCCTTTCCGCCGATATCCTCAGCGCGCTCATCTCGTCCCCTCCCGGGAACACCATTACCGGCGCTATCCAGCCCACCCGCTTCTTTATGTCCGGTATGATGTAATCGGTGCTGTAGCCGACCCCGCCGGTCAGCACTATGGCGTCCACCTTGCCCTCCAGCACAGCGCTCATCGCGGCTATCTCCTTCGCCATCTGGTAGCTCATCGCCATCATGGCCTCGCGCGCCTTTTCCCGGCTGACCAGCGCCGGGTCCAGCCCGGAGCCGGGCTTCACCTCGCCTTTTTCTATGTACTTCTCCAGCGCCACCAGGTCCGACGTGCCCGTGTAGGCGACCAGGCCGCCGCGGCCCTTGATCTTCAGCTTCATGTCGGCCAGGGTGTATTTCCCGGAGAAGCACAGCCGCGCCAGTCCGCCGGCCGGCACGCCGCCGGAGCGCTGCGGGGTGAACGGGCCCTCCCCGTCCAGCGCGTTGTTCACGTCCACCACCTTGCCCTTCTTGTGGGCCCCGACGGAAACGCCGCCGCCGCCGTGCATGACTATCAGGTTGCACTCGTTGTAAAGCTTGCCCAGCTGGCGGGCCGCGTGGCGGCCCACCCTTTTCTGGTTCAGCGCGTGGAAAATGGAGATGCGCGGGTTGTCCGGCATGCCGGAATACCTGGCCAGCGGCTCCAGTTCGTCCACCACCACGGGGTCGGCGATGAAGGACCTGGCCTTGCAGATAGCGGCGATGTTGAAGGCGAGTATGCCGCCCAGGTTCGAGGGATGGTCGCCCTGGACGCCCTCTTCCAGGTCCTTGAGCATGATATCGTTGGTCTCGTAGGTGCCGCCCTCTATGGGCCTCAGCAGGCCGCCGCGCCCGATGACGGCGTGGATAGTGCCCGGTTCGACGCTGTTTTCCTTAAGCGCGCCCAGGACCATCTCTTTCCTGAATTCGAACTGGGCCGTCACTTTCTGTTTTTCATAACCCTTGAGGCTTTCCGGGCTGTAGCGCACGGTCTTGTGGAAGATCAGCTTGTCGCCGCGGTAAAAGCTCACCTCGTCGGAGGTGGATCCGGGGTTGATGACGAGGATGTTGAATTCGCCCATATGCCAGCTCCTATTTGAATTCGAGTTCGTAAAGGCGCGGCAGGTTCTTCTTCTCCACTGTGAAAAAGATCCTCCTGCCGCCTTCCGACGAGAAAGCGGCCTGTTCCTTGCCGCCGTAGCAGTATTCTTCCTTCCTGCAGGCCAGCGCGCTCCTGGGGGCGGTCCACGGGCCCCAGGGGTAATCGCCGGTGCGCAGCAGCACCCCGCCTTCGGCGCCGGAATAAAGCGCCAGGTATTTTTTCAGGTGCTCGTTATAGGAAACGGAAAATTCGTCGGGCATATCCTCGAGCACGGCCGCCGCCTCGCCGGCGTCAGCGGTCCACGGCCCGGAAGAAGCCCCGGGGCTGTAATAAGCGTAGCGGTCACGGTCGGCCAGGTCTTCCGGGAGCACCCTGGCCAGCGCGGCCGAATATTTCCCGGGCTCCGTCATCACCCGCCCGTACACGTACACCCAGCCGTCGCGGTCGGGCCAGAGCGCGGAGCCGAAAGCCGGCTCTATGTCGTTCCAGAAAGCGTAGCGCCCGCCGACCTGCAGCATACCGTAGTGCCCGGCCGGGTCCGCGGAGAACGCCAGGCCCTGGCCGACCCGGAAATTGTCATAGACCTGCGGCCCGTAATTGTTCATCAGCGAGTAGAACACGAAGCAGCCGCTGCTCGTCCTTACGCCGGCGCGCGGCCAGAACTTCCTCACCGGGGAATAATCCGCGGCTTCGGCCGTGAGCAGCGGGAGCGGCCACCGGTTCTCGTCCACCGTATAGCTCAGCCCGGCCCCGGCGGCATAAGGGGAGGTGGACTCTGACACCGCCAGGCCCCCGTCGACCACGCCCCACAGCGACACCTCGCCTTTTTCCTTCAGCTCGCCGGTCCAGATATTGTTCAGCAGCCAGAGCGTTTTCCCCTCGCCGAGCGCAAGGGAATAATTTCCGCCCTGGCCCACCACGGGAAAAGAAGAGCGCGACGGGACGAGCAGCGGCCCTATTTCCCTAACGGAAAAATCGGCTTTGGGCGCGGCCGCCGGGCCGGCGGCCAAAGCGGGCCCCGGCGCAAAGAACAAGGCCGGGACCAGCGCGAAAAATATCTTCATTGATCAATACCTGCGCAGTTGCAGTACCGGGAGCGTTCCGGCTCCGCCGTGGGGCGGGCGCCGGGCGCCGCGCTCAGCGCGCGGCCAGTTTTTCCGCTACGGGACCGAAGAAATAATGTTTTTTTACCGCTTTATGCACCTGCCAGCGGCACGCCAGGCCCTTCGGGAACACCGCTATGTCGCCGGCTTCTATAGCCGTCTCGGAAGCGCCGTTCTTCACCGTCACCGAACCCTCCAGGAAAAGGCAGGTTTCGTTGTCGTCATAATGCCAGTCGAACTCCGTGACCGGGCTTTCCCAGACGGGCCAGGAATCCATCCCGAGCTCTTTGACAAGGGCTTTATCGGCTTTTATAACCTTGATCTCCATGCTCCTCTCCTCCGGCGGCCGGCTGGTCCTGCGTAAACCTATCATATAATACAATCAAGCGGCATTTCAATAATCCCGGGGTGGACGGGGTGGATAAGGGGCCTTATACTTTGTAACATATTTTTCATTGAATTTTAACAACCATCTGGTAGACTATTAATATGGTATTCCCCAGCAGGGGCGTTAAGCGGGTCCTGAACGGCTTGGCCGCCGTTTCCCTGCTTTTTGCCGCCCGCCTCCCCTTATTGGCGCAGTCCCTCAGCCCGCACAGCACCGGCGTGGCGGCCGACGGGCTCGCCTTCAGCTGGACGGCGGACGGCGGCTCCTACGTGGCGGCGCTTTCCACGGCGAGCGATTTCTCCGTCCTCACGGCCACGGGCCCCATAGTGGCCGCCACCAGCGTCTCTTACAACAGTTTGGCCCCGAACGAGGTCTATTATTTCCGGGTAAAGCGCGCGGCGGACGGGAACATCGCCTACGCCTTCAACCAGATCTCCACGGTCACTTACGCCGCGGCGCCGGCCGCGCCCTATTTCATCTCCGATTATTTCACAGCCAATTCCTCCTACAGCGCGTCGGTCAACCTCGGCTGGACCGTGAGCGGCAACCCGGAATGGACCGACTACGCGGTGAGCTATTCTACGGACGCCGGGCATATCAGCGCTTCGTTCATCGAGCCCTACCCGCCGGTTGACATAGGCGGGCTGAAGGCCAACACCACCTATTATTTCAAGGTCAGGGCCCTTAACCTCTACGGCAACGCCTCCGCCGAGACCGGCGTCGTCTCCACCGCCACGCTGGCCCTGAGGCTTTCCGGCGTGGAAACGGCCGTGCACGAATCCAGCGCCGCCGTCTCCTGGACCGCGGTCTCCAGCACCACGCAGGCCATGGACTCGGAAGGCTACGAGCTGATGCTCTCAACCTCCCCCATTTTTTCCAGCACCGTCATCCTGTGGAGGACCTACGACAGCACCACCACGGGCAAGGTCCTCGCGTCCCTGGAGCGCAACACCACGTATTACTATTTCGCGGGCGCGATGAACTGGAACGCGGCCCCGAATTACGACGAGCTGCGCACTTTCACCACGCTGTCCTCCAGGCCGCAGAACCTCGCCGTGTCGTCCGTGGACCACGATTCCGCGTACCTGGCCTGGACCGCTCTTCCCTCCGCCCCCGTTACCGCCTCCGCCCTGGCCTACAGGGTGGAAGCCTCGTCCACGAACTTCAACGGCACGGGGACGGCCGTCTTTGCCCTGGTCCACGACATGCAGGCGAATTCCCTCACCCTGGGCGGCCTGGACGCGAACACCACTTATTATTTCCGGGTCGGTTCGCTGAACCAGGCGCTCGAGCCGAATTATTCCACCGCCGCCGCAGCCACCACGCTGGCCCTTCCTTTCCCGCTGGGCAGCCTTACCGCCGGCGTTTCACCGGAGAGCGTAACGATAACGCTGGACGATCCGTTCCCCTCCGCCCCGCAGGGCTATTCCTGCGAGGGCTATATCCTGGAGGGCTCTTCAAAGCCTTTCGGCGCCGGGGCGGTAACGCTGTCCTCGGCGTCGTACACGAACCTCACAGCCTCGCTCACGCTGGGCGGGCTGCGCGCCAATACCACTTACTACCTGCGGCTGGCGACCCTGAACTGGGCAGGCACGCCCAATTACGTCACCCTGCCGGAGTCCGTCACGGCCATGCCCCCGCCGCTGAGCTCGGTGATCCTGGCGAGCGTGTGGCAGTCCAGCGCGGTTATTTCCTTCCCCAGCGTGAACTCCGACGGCTACGTGGTGGAGGCCTCCACTTACGAATATTTCCAGGCCGCCCTGAGCTCTTATACCGCCTACGCCGGCGCCGCCGCCCTCACCGTCACGGGGCTGGACGAAAACACCGTCTATCATTTCAGGGCCGGGTCCCTCTACAACGGCGCGACCATCTACACCCTCGCCTCGCCCGACGTGAGATCGACCCTGGCGCGCCCGCTGTCCGGCCAGCAGATCAGCGGGGTCTTTTATTCCAGCGTGTCGGTTTCCTGGACGCCGCTGGCCGCCAGCCCGCAGAAAATGACGGCCGAATCCTATATCCTTGAAACCTCTACACTGGCGTCCTTCGCCCAGGTGCTGTATTCCTCCGCCACCAACGATATAGGCAGCGCGGGGCTGGGCATCGAGAGCCTGCTGCCCAACACCAGTTATTATTTCAGGGCGGCCACGGTGAACTGGGACGGGGAACGGAACT
>CAZJUL010000072.1:3619-4412 GCA_964549095.1 uncultured Elusimicrobiaceae bacterium | reverse complement strand
CCGGGCACTCCCCCCTTCGCCAACCCGCCGCTGCAGTCCTCCTTTACCGCCCTGACCACGGGCCAGATGACGGTCAACTGGTCGGCTAATTCCAACCCCTCCGATACGCTTTACGTCGTGAGCCTTTCCCCGAACTCCGGCTTTACCCCCCCGGTATACTCGTCCTCCACCAGGAACGCCTACGCCTCTTTCTCCGGGCTGAACCCCAACACCACTTATTACCTCCAGAACACGGCCTGGAACCGGCTCAATATCCCCACCGGCCCCTTCGATTTCACCCCTATGGCCACGCTGGCCTTCGACCCGGTTTACAGGGCTTACTCGGGCCTCGGGGTGTCCTCGATCACGCTGAACTGGGGGCACGGAGACAACCCGGTCGGCGGCACCTACTACGTGGCGCAAATATCCTCGGGCGCGGCCTTCGCCGAACCTGTCCTGTCGTCGGTAACCCTGAATAACAGCGCGACCTTCTACTCCCTGGTCTCCAACGCCACCTATTACCTGCGCGTTTCCGCGCTCAATTACACCAACGTAGCCACGGAGCCCACGGACCTGGAGGAAGCCCTGACGCTGCCGGCCACGGCCTACATCCTTTCTTTTGAAAACACCTTTTCCGGCCTGATGATAGACGGCTTCACGCTGCACTGGGCCGACAACGGCAATTCCTCCTTCACGGTCTACAACATCGCTGTCTCGACCGCCGCGGATTTCAACGCCTGGGCCAGCAGCAGGGCGGCGTCCGTGAACGGGCTGGAATACACTTTCACGAACCTGCTGATAGACACCACTTACT
>CAZJUL010000072.1:0-3599 GCA_964549095.1 uncultured Elusimicrobiaceae bacterium | reverse complement strand
CCGCATCCGGGCCGAGGGCCAAAGCGGCATAACCACGGATTATGTCACGGCCGGCTCAACGAAGACGATACCCTACGTGCAGGGCGGCGTCATAGCCTCCGCGGACACCACGGTGACGCTGGCGGCCTCCTACGGGGACATCACGGTGATCATCCCCGCCGGCTCGCTGGGCGGCTCCACCAGGCTGCAGCTGACGCCCGTGACCTCCTTTATGCCGCCGGCTTCGGCCGCCGCCACGCTGCGCGGGACCGGAATAGGCCTTTCCATAACGCATTTCCCGCCGGCACTGATGCTGAACCCGATGACCATCATACTGCCCTACCGGCTGAGCGACCTGCCCGCCGGCGTGGACCAGTCCAAGCTCATCGTAGCGGTTTACGACGAGGCCAACAGCGTCTGGGTGCCGCTGCCGTCGGTCTCCGACATACCGGCCAACCGTGTTACCGCCAGGACCTGGCACCTCTCCACGTTCCAGCTGATGGAGGTAACGCCGGGAGCCGGGCTTTCGGCCGTGAGGGTCTTCCCGAACCCCTACACCCCGTCCAGCGTCAGCAGCGTCATGAATTTCACCAATATCCCCCCCTATTCCAGGATCAAGATCTACACCTTCCTGGGCGAGCTGGTAAAAGAATTCGCGGCCGACATAAACGGGACGGCTTACTGGAACGGGACGAATTCGGGCGGCCAGAAAGTGGCGAGCGGGATCTACATAGCTTTCATAGAAACGAGGGACAGGACCAGCAGCAAGACCGTAAAAGTGGCGGTAGAGCGTTAGGCGGGCGGTTCAGGGGTTTGAGGCGTCAAGGACGGAGAGCGCAGGGAAGCTGATATGAGAGAGCTGCGGACCATCGGGAACAGGTTCTGCCGGGAGATGCCGGGCGTCCCGCGCGCGTGGCTTTATTGCCTGGTTTCCGCCGCGCTTTGTTTCCTGCCGCGCGTCCCCTCTTACGCCGCCGGCTTCGACAGGAACGCCGCCGGCACGGCCAGCGTGCAGTCCCTCAAGATAGCCGTAGACGCGCGCGGCGTGGCGCTGGGCGAGGCGTTCTCCGCGCTGGCGGACGGGGCCTCCGCCATAGACTGGAACGCCGCCGCGCTGATCAAGATAAAAAGGCAGTCGATGTCCTTCATGCATTCGCCTTACCTGGCCGGCTCCACCATGGATTTCTTCGCCTACGCGCAGAACGCGGGCCCGGTAGGCAGCTGGGGCATAGGCTGCAAATACATGAACTACGGCAGCATACGGAGGACCGACGCCAGCGGCGCTTCCTCCGGCGGGTTCACCCCTTACGATATGACGCTGAGCGTGGGCTTCGCGACCTACATCACCGGCTTCAACAAGGAGCCGGAGGAGCGGTTCGTGCTGGGGGCCACCGGCAAGTTCGTCAGGTCGCAGATACTGAAGGCGGACAACACCGTCTCGGCCGATATCGGCGTGCTGTTCCCCTACTTCTTCGACAACCGCTTCCAGCTGGGCATGAGCGCCCAGAACATAATGGGCACGCTCCGCTACGACACCGAGGATTACCCGCTGCCGCTGATACTGCGCCTGGGCAGCGCCACTAAGATAACCGACTATTTCACGCTGACCGCCGATATGGTGGCGGCCAGGGACAACTACCCCTTCCTGGCGATGGGCGGGGAATTCAGGATAAGCGTGCGCAAGACGGCCCTGTTCCTGCGCGGCGGCTTCAACACCAGGGCCATAGCGGACGGGAGCGGCTTCAGGAACGTCACCCTCGGCACCGGCGTCAGGCACGGCGCCTACACGCTGGATTATTCCCTCTCGCCTTTCGGCGCCCTGGGCTCCGTCCACAGGATCTCCGCCGGGCTTAATTTCTAACAAACCAGGAATTCAGGAGTCAGAACAAAGGGATCCCCCCTTATTCCGGATCCTGTCTTCTGAATTCCGGCTACTTCTGTTGTCTTTTCGCGGTAAGCGGGAAGGCCAGCCCCATCCATACGCCTGAGAACACGAAGGCTGTAGCCGCGTAGGCGGCGCCCGGGATGGCGGCCGCGGCGCTGATGAGGGACAGCACCACGGCGGTGAAACCTTTGGAGAACCTGTAGGAGAACGCGTCCGCGACCTGTTTGGCCCGGTAGCGCGTGTCGTAGGAGAACGGTATGTAGAGCGTCTCTTTGGCGGCCCTGAAGATGGAATAATCCATGCCCTTGAAAAGCAGGAAGGCCAGGGACGCGATGCCCAGCTGCGGGTAGACCAGCAGCAGGGCGCAGGAGGCCAGGTGCACCGCGGGGATAGCGACCAGGATGCCCCTGACGCTGATATATCTCAGCAGAAAGGGCGTCAGCAAGAACTGCATGAGGAAGGAAAAGATGTTGACCTTCATCCAGAACCCGCCCAGGTACGCGGTGCGCAGGTCCTTGTCCGGCAGCGCGCCCTGCACGAGGACGGCGAAGTTAAGGTCCATCACCGTGGCCACTATCTGCGCCGTGAAAATGACGAGGGCGATGTAGAGCACGGTACGGTTCTCTTTCAGGATGCTCAGGTGCAGGTGCCCCTTTTTGCCGCCGGCCTCGTCGGGCGCGGGCTTGGGCTCGCCGGCGCTGGCGTAAGCCGCGCGGAACAGCAGCAGGGCGGGCAGCATGGCCAGGGCGCAGAGGAGTATGAAGGGTTCGGTGCGGAGGACGGCCGTGTAGCGGCTGACTATGTAGCCGCCTATCATTGAGCCGAGCGCGCCCAACCCGGCCACGGGCCCGTTGAAGACCTTCCCCTCTTCGTCCCTGAGGGTGCTGTTGATGAAGGCCCAGTACTGCTCGGTGATTATCACGATGTAGGATTCTTTGAAGACGTAAAGGAAGAACGCCGCCTGTTTGATCCCGGCCTTTATCGCCAGGTAGGACAGGACCAGGACGCCCATGCTGGCCAGTATGGACCCGGCCATGGCGCGCGTGCCGCCGGCGGCGGAGAGCAGGCGGCCGTAAAGGTAGATCAGCAGCCCCATCATCAGGGGCATGAAGCACATTGCGTAGACTTTGGCTTTGGCGCCGTATTCGGCTATGAAGATGGATTCGGCGCTGGAGCGGATGAACTCGTAGCCGCAGAACATGCAGGTGGCCGAGAAGCCGGCGAGGAAGACGGCCTTGGCGACATACCGGCCGCGCTCCGTCTTCAAAGCCGCGTTAAGTGTGGACATAGGGAACAGGGTTCACGGGTGTCGGCGGATTGGCTCGTCAGGCACGGCTCGCCACACCGTGGCTCGCCTCCTCACTCGGCCCTCGCGCTATGCAAGCTCGGGCCTCGCGACGGCCTTCCTCGCCAAATCCGCCGCCACCCGCTCCAGTATGTTGTGCGGAACTTATTTCCGACTACTGCACCGCGGCTTTGGGACTACGCTAGTATTTGAACTGTCCTTTCTCGTAGATGGTGACGGTTTTGCCGTTCTTGAGCTTCGCGGTGACCTTTTTGTCCTCGGTGTTGATCATGTCCCAGTGGACGGCGGAGTCGTTGTAGCCGAGCTTCTTCTTGGCGGCCTCATTGAGCCCGGCGGGATCGCCGTCGAAGGTGTCCGTATACGCGTTGCCGATCGCCACGTGGCAGTTGCCGTGCTTGCCGCCGTGGTTCTCGTCGAACAGGATGTCGG
>CAZJUL010000071.1:1817-11058 GCA_964549095.1 uncultured Elusimicrobiaceae bacterium | reverse complement strand
CGTTTTCAGCGTGCTTTCCAAGCCCGCCGCCAATACCGAAAGCGCCAACAAATTCCAGGACGAATTTTCATTAAAGCTGAACAAGATAACCGGCCTGCGCTACGGCGAGAACCCGCACCAAGCCTGCGCACTGTATTCGCCGGACAAGAAGCTGCCTTTCGTCCAATTGCAGGGCAAGGAACTTTCCTACAATAATATCCTGGATGCGTACGGCTCTTACCAGGCGGTCCTGGAGTTCGACAAACCGGCGGCCGTCATCTTCAAGCACGTCACGCCCTGCGGCATGGGTGCGGGCGCGGACCTGGTCGAGGCTTTCGACCGGGCCTGGCAGACCGACCCGCAGTCCGCTTTCGGCGGCATCATAGCGGTCAACGGGAAGCTGGACGCGCGGATAGCGGAATTCCTTGCCAAGAAATTCGTGGAGGTCATCTGCGCGCCGGATTACGACGAGGCGGCGTTGGCGATATTCTCGAAGAAGGCCAACCTGCGCCTGCTACAATGGACCGATTTCCCGAAAGACCGCCTGGTCTTCAAGTCCGTGGGGCGGGAACTGCTGATAAGCGAGGACGACAATAAGCTTTTAGGCGACAAGTGGGAAGTGCCGACGGCCAAAAAGCCTTCCGCCTCGGAGGAAGAAGCGCTGCGATTCGGCTGGACGGCGGTGAAATACGTGCGGTCCAACGCGATAGTGCTCGCGGCAGCCGGCCAGACCGTGGGTATAGGGGCAGGGCAGATGTCGCGCGTGGACTCCGTGCACATGGCCGGCTATAAATATGATGATTTCCTTAAGCGCTGCGCCAAACCCGCCACGCTGATAATGGCCTCGGACGCTTTCTTCCCGTTCCCGGATTCGGTGGAAACGGCCGCCAAGCTTGGCGTGAGCGCCGTTATACAGCCGGGCGGCTCGGTGCGCGACCCCGAAGTGATAGCCGCCGCCGACAAGCTGGGCCTGGCCATGGTCCTTACCGGCATCCGCCACTTCCGGCATTAAAAGGGGACGCTGATGACTAAATGACCAACTGCGGGTTCAGCAAGCCGTCCGCCTAAGGCGGACGGCTTTTTTATTACCGCGACATGATGCTGTCGCGGTGGTCCTCTACACTATTAATATACCCTTACTAAGAGGAGGCCTTTATGCCCTGCTTGAACCGGATGATGATAATGGACATGCCGCGCGTGGAGCGGCCGCGGGAGAAGCTGATGAGGTACGGCCCGGAGAAGCTTTCCGACGCCGAGCTGCTGGCGATAATGCTGCGCACCGGCACTAAGGAGCGCGGCGTGCTGGACCTGGCCGGCGACATATTAAGGAAGGTGGGCCCGGAGAACCTGAAAAGCGCGGCCTATTCCGAACTGCAGGGCCAGCCGGGCATAGGCCCCGTTAAGGCCTGCGAGCTGGTGGCGTGCTTTGAGCTGGGCAGGCGGTTCCTGCACGGCAAGAAAGCCGCCATCTACCTGAAGCCCCAGGACATCTGGGCGGAGCTGAAGGACATCCGGGAGCAGAAGAAGGAGCACTTCGTGACCTTCTACCTGGACACGCGCAACCAGGAGATAAAGCGGGACATCGTTTCCATAGGCACGCTTAACTACAACCTGGTGCACCCGCGTGAGGTATTCGAGCCGGCGGTGAAGAACCTGGCGGCCAGCGTGATCCTGGCGCACAACCATCCTTCCGGCTGCCTGGAGCCGTCGGACGAGGACCTGTCGCTGACCAAGCGGCTGGCCCAGGCCGGCAAGCTGCTGGGCATAGAGGTGCTGGACCACGTGATAGTGACGAAGGAAGGCTGGCTGAGCTTCAAGCAGAAGAACCTTATGTGAAGGAAATCGGGTTATTCCTTGAAGGGGTGGGCTTTGTACATCGCGGCCACGCAGTCCAGGTAGGGCTTGCGCTTCTCCGGGGTGAAATCCTTGTAGTTCAGCTCGGCCGCGCGGCCGGCGCCGAACAGCGCGTTGTCTATCGGGAACAGCGCTTCGCAGCCGGGAGGCAGGAATTCCTTTTTTATCTCCAGGCGCAGGCCCCAGCCGGCCAGCAGGTTCAGGCAGTACACCCACTTCTGGGTGGCGGCGTTGTAGACTTTAAGCACGGGACAGGGATTAGAACTGGAACCGGGCTTCATCTCCCAGGTCTTCCCGGGAAGATCGCCGACAATGGCCAGCAGCTCGCCCCAGAAGATCTTGAACGCCTCGCCCGACTTGGGGTAGCGGAGCGCTATATGCCTGATATACTTGTCGCACTCGATGCGTACCAGTTCGGGATCCACTATCCGGCCGGTGACGGCCTTGCGGCTGTCGTCCCGCCTGAGCTGCTCTATCATATCCCTCAGGACCGCAGTCTCTTCTTCGGTGGCCGGCGCCAGGTACTGGGCCTTGAAAGTCATCCTGCCGCCGTTCCTGACCAGGATGGTGATATTGTCGCCGGCTATTTTTATCACCACGCCGAGGCTCTTGTTCAGCACGTTCCTGACGGGGGCGAAAGGTTCGAATTGATTGGTCATAAAGTATCAAGCATTGGGGACACCTTGCGGCAAGGTGTCCCCGGCCTCACCGGGGCCTCAGGGCCGGCCAGATGGGGTCCAGCGAGGTCACGAAGGCGTCGGTTATGCCGGACATGGCGGTCTGCACGTCCAGCCCGTCGTAACTCATCGAGGCCGACCAGAGTATGGAGCCGGTCTGCACGTCCACCATGCGCGTCACCAGCGAAACCTCCGCCGTGGTGCTGACCAGCTGGGAATTGGGCATCCCGAGCAGCGAACCGTCCGAATAAACGCTGCCGCCGTTAAGCTGCGTAACTGAAGCGATCAGCGTCTGATTTGAGGTGTTCACCAGGTAGGTGGACGGGGGGGTGCTGGCGGCCACGGAGCCGACGAACAGCGCGTCCACGCCCAGCAGTTTTCCCAGCTGCCTGGCGGTCGCGGGGTCGAAAGAGGAGGACGAAGAGAGCGACTGCTCCCGCATCACGGCGCCGAGCTGAGACCGCTCCACCACGTCGGCCCCGTGGGCCAGCAGGCTCTGGGTAAGCAGGTCCGAGGCCAGCTCGCCGCCGCTGCCGCCGAAGGTGAGCACGGCCACGCGCTTGATGGCCGAGAAATCGGCCCGCGGGTTGACGGCTGTGCGCGGCGCGGCGCAGGCCGAGAAAAGGAACAGCGCCGCTATAAGGAAATTATGCCTGGCGCTCATGGCGCGCCCCGCGGGGAAAGATGGTGCAGGTGGCGCGCGGCCGCGTCGCGCTGGCGGGGGTCTTTGGTATTATCCAGGCAGGCCTGCCAGGCGGCCACGGCCTGCGCCCTGAGGCCTTTCTTTTCGTATATAAGCCCCAGCATGTAATGCGCTATGGCCTTCTTTGGGTCCAGCCGCACGGCGGCCTCGAATTCGCGCTGGGCGTCGTCCGCCCTTTCCAGGTGCGCGTAGGTGAAGCCCAGCTTGACGCGCAGCTCCGGGTCCTCCGGCGCTTTTCTCACTGCCTCTTCAAGGGAGGCGGCGTTCTTCTGCAGTTCAGCCCTGCTGAGCTGCTTAGGCGGAGGGGGGAGCTGGTCGCCCTGCGGTTTGGGCGAGGCCTGGGCGGCGGGCGGCGGCACCGGGTTGGCCGGTGGCTGCTCCTGGGCGCCGGCGCAGACCGCGGCGCAGGCCAGAATAGCGGTGAGAATATATTTCATAAAGGGCACCTCAACATAAAGCATATAATATTCCCGCCGCTTTTTAAAACACGAAGCCCGTAAAGCAAGAGCCCCCGCGCAGGGCGGGGGCTCTCAACCAGCCTATCACCAGTAAGGGGCGGGCCCGGACCGAACCACCGAACCGACACCGCAACGACACCGAACCGACACCGAAGGGGCCGCCCTCCCGGGGGAACGCGCGCGCCGCAGGGCGAAGCGCGGACCGGGGACCAAGCGCCGGGGGCCGGGACCGCCCGACCGACCGAACCGACCGGAGACCGAACCGAACCGCGGAAACCGACCGGCGCTACTGAAGAGATCAGGACTGCACTTGGAGTATAACAGACGGAACTGGACTTGTCAAGGGGTGATTTAATTTTTCTTAAAAATATCTTTTCTCCGACGGGGAAAATATATTTCAGCCCGCTTTTTTGCTACCATGATATTCCGGCGCCCCGCGCCGGCAAAACAAATAAACCGGTTTACTGGAGGAAAAATGCTTTTCGACAGGATGACGCCCGCGATGGTCCAGGCCATGATAGAAGCCATACCCGCCGAGCTGACGGTGATAGACGCCAACGACGAGGTTGTAGGCTGGAACAAGCACGAGACCCGCCTCTTCAAGCGGCCGATGACCTCGATGGGGATGAACTTCAGGGAATGCCACCCGCAGAAGAGCCTGGCGATGGTGGAAAAGATAGTCGGCGAGATGAAGGCCGGGAGCAGGGACAGCGCCCGCTTCTGGATAGACCTGCCGGTGGAAACAGGCGCGCCCGCGCATAAGATACTTATAGAGTTCTACGCCCTGCGCGGCGACGACAAGAAATACATCGGCTGCATGGAATTCACCCAGGACGTGGAAGGGATCCGCCGGCTGGAAGGGCAGAAGCGCCTGCTGGACTAAAGCGGTACGAAGCGGCCCGGCGGGGGATATAAAGCAAGAGCCCCCGCCGAAGGGCGGGGGCTCTACACCAGCTTCTCACCAGTAAGGGGCGGGCCCGGACCGAACCGCCGAACCGACACCGCAACGACGCCGAGGGGCCGCCCTCCCGGAACCGCGCCGCCGCAGGGCGGCCGCGAACCGGGAACCAACTCGCCGGGGCCGGGGCTCAAACCCCCGAACCGCTCACCGAACCGCACCGACAACCGCTCCGGCGCACGATAAAGAGATCAGTACTGCACTTGGAGTATAACAGACGGAACTGGACTTGTCAAGGGGTAAATAAAAATATATTTTTTATGGCCGAAAGATATATAATCCACGTCGACATGGACGCTTTTTTCGCGGCTATCGAGCAGCGCGACGACCCGGCCCTGCGCGGCAAGCCGGTGATAGTGGGCGCGGACCCGAAGGGCGGAAGGGGACGCGGCGTAGTCTCCACCTGCTCCTACGAGGCGCGTAAATCCGGCGTTCGGTCGGCGATGCCGATATCCGAAGCGTGGCGCAGGTGCCCGGAGGGGTTTTTCGTGCGGCCGGATTTCGGGAAATACGAAGCCGCCTCAGAAAAGATCCGCGCGATCTTCTACAGCTTCACCCCGGACCTGGAGCAGGTCAGCATTGACGAGGCCTACCTGGACGTGACGCGCAGCTATAAACTTTTCGGCTCGCCGCTGGACGTCTGCCGCCTGATAAAGGCGCGCATAAAGACTGAAACGGGCCTTACCGCCTCGGTGGGGCTGGCGCCCACCAAGCTGGCAGCGAAGATAGCCTCGGACCTGGAAAAGCCGGACGGCCTGGTGGAGGTGCGGCCGGAAGGGCTGCAGAGCTTCCTGCGCCCGCTGGACATCGGGCGCATAAGCGGCCTCGGCCCCAAGACCGCCGCAGCCCTGAAGGAGCGCGGCATAAGTACCATAGGCCAACTGGCGGACGCCGACCCGGCGGAACTTTTCCGCCTGTTCGGCGCGGGCGGGCCGCGCCTCAGGGAGCTGGCCCTGGGCCTGGACCCCAGGGAAGTCTGCGAAGAGGGGGAAGCCAAATCCGTGGGCAACGAGATCACTTTCGCCGCGGACACGGGTTCGGAGCGCGAGATAGCCGCATCCCTGCTGGCGCTCTGCGACAAGGTCTCGTCGCGGCTCAGGGGCGCGGGCGTGAAGGGCAGGACCGTCACGCTGAAGATACGGCTGGAGGGCTTTGAAACTTTCACCCGGGCCGTAACCCTTTCGTTCGCCACCAATTACACCGACGTGCTGCACCGGCGGATAATAGAACTTTACAGCGCGTTCAGGCGCGGCGCGAAAAAAGTGCGCCTGCTGGGGGTAAAGGTCTCGGGCCTCATGCCGGCGGATGAAAAAGAATCGCTTTTCGAGGCCGCCGAAGATAAGAAACGGGAAACCGTCCACCTGGCGGTGGAGGGGATACGGAAAAAGTTCGGGCCGGGCGCCATTTACCGCGCCGGCGGAAAAAAGGAAATCTGATATTTGCTAAAATTAACATAAGGCCGGGGCTTCAGATCCCCGCCAGCGGAGGTTACACAATGGGTATGGCAAAAAGAGTTGTCCTGTTCCTGGCAGTAAATCTCCTTATAATCGTGACGATGTCCATCACGTTCAGCCTCCTCGGCATCAAGCCGTACCTGAACGCGCGCGGCCTGGATTACTCCGCGCTGATGGTCTTCTGCCTGGTCTGGGGCATGGGCGGGGCCTTCATCTCCCTGGCGCTTTCGCGCATCATAGCGAAATGGGCCATGGGCGTGAAAGTGATAGACCCGGGCACCACGGACCCGCAGTCCGCCTGGCTGGTGCAGACGGTCCACAACCTCGCCAGGGCGGCGAACCTGCCCAAAATGCCCGAGGTCGGTTTCTACCCCAGCCCCGAAGTGAACGCCTTCGCCACCGGCCCGACCAAAAGCAGGGCCCTGGTGGCGGTCTCGGCCGGCCTGCTGGGCTCGCTGGACAAGCAACAGATAGAAGGCGTGCTGGGCCACGAGATAGCGCACATAGCCAACGGCGACATGGTCACCATGACGCTGGTGCAGGGCGTCATAAACGCCATCGTGATGTTCCTGGCCAGGGTCATCGCCTTCTTCTTCGTCAAAGACAAGGACAGCCGCGGCATGAGGATGCTGGTGATAATGGCGCTGGAAGTGGTGCTGAGCGTGCTCGCCGCGCCGATAGTAGCGGCCTTCTCGCGGGGGCGCGAGTTCCGCGCGGACGCGGGCGGGGCGCAGCTGGCCGGCCGGGACAAGATGATAGACGCGCTGGAAGGCCTGAGAAGCACCCTGGACCACGCCGACCTGACGCACAATGAATCCCTGGCCACGCTGAAGATCTCCACGCCCCCCAGGAGCGCGCTCTTCGCGCTGTTCTCCACGCATCCGCCGCTGGAAGTCCGCATCGAGCGGCTGAGGCGCGGCGCCTGAAGCCGGCAGGATCAAAAAGGCCGCCCCTTTAACAGGGGGCGGCCTTTTTTGTCCCGCGACGAGCGCCCTAGAAAGCCATGTTTTCGAAATCCGAGAAGAACCCTACCACTTTTTTCACGTAAGTCCGGGTTTCCGGGAAAGGGGGGATACCGTCGTATTTGCGCACGTTGCCCGGTCCGGCGTTATAGGCCGCCAGCGTCTTCTGCAGCCCTTCGCCCTGCATATCTTCCGGCCCCAGCTCGGCCAAGCTGCCTTCGCCGAACTGGCCGTGCAGGTATTTCAGGTATTTTACTCCGTACTTTATGTTCACCGCCGGCGTTTTTAGCTGCTTCGTATCCTTCAGCCCCAGCCACTTGGCCGTGCTGGGCAGCACCTGCATAAGCCCGGTGGCGCCGCTCTTGTTGTACGCGTTCGGATTAAAGCTCGATTCCTTCTTTATGACGGCCAAAATAAGGCTTACGTCCACGCCCTGCGCGGCGGCTTCTTTTTGGGCGGCCTCGAGATAGGGGACCTTCTGCGAACCGGCGCCGGCCGACTTGCCGCGGGGGGCGTCGGCCTCGGCCGCGAAAGAATCTTCACCGTACTCACGCTCGGCTTCGCCCTTTACCAGGAACTCGGCGTCGGCCGGGAAAGGCGTCTGCGGGAACTGCTCTTCCAGCTCGCGCTGGCCCTCGGCCGAAACCTGCGGCCCGGCAGCTGGTCGAAAGCCTGGGCCCCGGCCAGAACGGGCAGGGCCGGTATCGATATGGCGAATATTACCGCGGCTAAAGTGCGCATAGCTTCCCCTTAGCTTCAAGTTTAGCCCACACTCATTGACTTGTCAAGGGCCCACCGGGCTTTGCGGGGCGCCCCGGCGAAGATGTAAAATATTTTTCATGATAATATTCGCGATCGTCACTCTTGCGCTCCTTTGGGCCGGCTACCGTTATTACGGCAGCTTCCTGGAAAAGCTATACGGCCTTTCCCCGGCGGAACCGGTCCCCTCCAAGACCATGACGGACGGCGTGGACTTTGTCCCGACCAACAAATATGTCCTGCTCGGCCACCATTTTTCCTCCATAGCCGGCGCCGGGCCGATAGTAGGCCCGGTCATAGCCGCGGCGGCCTTCGGCTGGCTGCCGGCCATAATATGGGTGGTGGTCGGGACCATCTTTATCGGCGGCGTGCACGATTTTTCCGCCCTGGTCATCTCGGTCCGGCACCAGGGGCGGTCCATAGCGGAGGTCGCGGACAAATATATCAACAAGCGCACCTATAAGCTCTTCCTCTTCTTCACCTGGCTGGCGCTGATGTACGTGGTGGCGGTCTTCGCCGACCTGACGGCGGACACCTTCGTGAAAGAGGCCGCCGTGGCGGAAACCAGCATAATCTATATTTTAGTCGCCATAGCCTTCGGCTGGGCGCTTTACCGCGCCAAGCGCGGACTGACGGTCTCCACCGTGATTTCGCTGGCAGCGCTGGCCCTGGGCATCTACCTCAGCCTGCAGTTCCAGTTCCTCTGGGCGGGCAAAACCCTCTGGATAGCCGTGCTGCTGGGCTACTGCTTCGCCGCCTCCATCCTGCCCGTCTGGTTCCTGCTGCAGCCGCGCGATTATTTGTCCAGCTACCTGCTGTATATCGCGGTGGCCATCGGCCTCGTGGGGATATTTTTCGGCGGGCACGCGGTCACGTACCCGGCCTTCAGGACATTTACCGACCCCGCGCTGGGCGGCATGGCCCCCTTCCTGTTCATCACTATCGCCTGCGGGGCGGTCTCCGGGTTCCACGCCCTTGTGGCCTCCGGCACCACCTCCAAACAACTGGACAGCGCGGGGGGCGCGAAGTTCATCGGCTACGGCGGCATGGTGCTGGAAGCCGTGGTGGCCATGATAGCCCTGGCCACCATCATGATGCTGGCGCCCGGGGACGCGCTGGCCTCGGCCTCGCCTACCCAGATCTTCGCCGCCGGCTTCGGCAGGTTCTCGACCCTGCTCGGGCTTGACGCGAAAGCGGGAACCGTCTTCGGCCTGCTGGTCATCTCAGCCTTCATGCTCACCACGCTGGATACGGCCACCCGCATAGCCCGCTACATCTTCCAGGAGATGACCGGCGTTTCCAATTCGCTGGCCGGGCGGCTGGGCTCCACGGCGATATCGCTGGCCCTGCCGGTAGTACTGCTTAACATCACCATGACTAACGCCGCCGGCGCGGTCATCCCCTGCTGGAAGATCATCTGGCCGCTTTTCGGCATCA
>CAZJUL010000071.1:0-1774 GCA_964549095.1 uncultured Elusimicrobiaceae bacterium | reverse complement strand
CTGGTGCTGGTCATAATCTACATCTGGGCTAAAAAGACCGGGGTAAAGTCGCTGGGCCTAATACTGGTCCCCGCGGTCTTCATGCTGGGTATGACGCTGTGGGCGCTCATAGCCATGCTCTCCAGGTCCGGCTTCAACCTGGTCTCCGCCATCGGCGCGGTGCTGCTGGCGCTTTCGGCCACGGTGATCTTCGAGAGCGCCGGGACGGCGCTGAAGCCGGCTGAAAAATAGAAAGGCCGGAACGCCGTTCCGGCCCATTTCCTCCGATCATCAAACGTCCCGGCGATTTTTTACCCGCGCCCGGCTAGAACTCCCACCAGGCCTCCGGCTTCTGCCGCAGCGCGTGGGTGCAGTTGATAAAAACATACCCGCTGCCCGGGTCGTAGACATAAGTAGCGCCGTCCTCGACAAAGCCCGGCGGCAGGGGCACGCTCACCGTCCCGCCCGACACCAGCGATTTATCCCGCTCGTTCCTGACTTCGTAAGAATAGCTCCTGCCGGGATACAGCAGAACGGGCCACACGGAATCCGCGCTCCAGCTGTACCGCCGCTCCCAGTCGCCGCTCACCGTCTTCACCGTTACCAGCAGGGAATCGCCTTTCTTCATCGCCGGGGGGAGGAGATACGCTTCGGCCGGCAGGCGCACGGTTTCTACCGCCGCGGTCTTTTTATGACCGGGCCCCAGGTCAAGCCGGCCCGGCAGCAGGGCCGACGCATCGGCCGGGTATGCCCCGCTGTCGGCTTTTATCTTTTCGACCTGCGTCCGCAGTTCGCTGAGCCCTCCCTTCATCCGCCCCTCGCGCATATAGCTTTCAAAGCCGCCCAGCTTTGGGTAGACCAGCGCAAGAAAAAGCAGGGCGGCCAGGTAAAGCCCCATCGCCGCGAACCTTTTTGTGAACCCGAAGCGTACCGCCAGCGCGCCTAAAAGCGCGCAGCCGCCCAGCTGGGGGCCCGGCCCGGCGTAAAAGTAATTAAAACCTATGACTATCGCCGCCGGCGGGATAGCCAGGGCGCCGAGTATTATCAGTACGTTTTTCAGGGTTTCCATATCGTCTCCACCGCGCGGAAGACCGCTTTGCGAAGCGGCGGTTCAAAGGTTATAATAACAAAAGCGCGCCCTGAAAGTAAGGCCGCGCTGAATTCCGGCGGCCGCCGCCGCAGCCGGCCTGAACGGGGGAACACTATGCTGGATAAACTGGTCAAATTGCTGGTGGTGCAGAAAGAATACGGCCGGCCGAACCCGCAGGACCCGGGCCAGTCCGGGGTAGCCGAACTGACCCTGGACCACGCCGAAGCGGTCGCGATCATACAGTCCTCGGCCGTGGCCGGGCAGCCGGCCGGGGTGGCCGCGCAAAACCGCCGCTCCAGCGCGCTGGCGCTGCAGCCCGACGGGGGGGATACTGGCGTAGGCACGCTGAGCCCGGACGCGAAGCTGCACGTCTCATCCGGGGGCGGCTTCCACGCGCCGCAACTTTACGTCGAGCAGACCACGAAGAATAATTTCGCCCGGCTGCGCTTCAACAGCGCGCGCAAAGAGGGCGGGGGCGGAACGCTCCAGGCCGACCCGGACGGCTACTGGGATATCGCCGTGGGCGGCCGGGCCAACGCGGTGAATTTCTACAGCAAGACCCTCGCCAACGCGCACGACGGCTCGGGCAACGCCCTGACGCTGACCAACGACGGCAGCGTAGGCATCGGCGTGGAAAACCCGGAGGCGCCGCTGCACGTGAACGGCAAAGCCACGGTGGGGGTGATGGAGGTTACCGGCGGCGCT
>CAZJUL010000070.1:10633-11199 GCA_964549095.1 uncultured Elusimicrobiaceae bacterium | reverse complement strand
GATCTGGCCGGTCACTTCGATATAAGACCGGTACCGCGCCTCGCTCGCCCGCAGCGCTTCTTCCGCCAGCTTGCGCTCGGTGATGTCGCGGATATTGCACTGTATAACCTTTTTGCCGCCGGCCTGGTAGACATTGCTGACGAATTCCACCGCGGCCTTTTTCCCGTCCTTGCTCTCCAGCGGCAGGTCTTTATAGCGGGTATAACCGGTGGTCTGTAAACGCAGGAAATCTTTTTTCGCCGCCTCGGTGTCCTTAAAGAACCCTATCTCCCAAAGATACTTTCCGATGAAGGCGTCCTTGGTATAGCCCAGCAGCTCGCACATGAACGGATTGGCCTCCGTGATCTTTCCGGTTTCGAAGTCGAGCAGGAGTATCCCGTCCCTCGCCGCTTCGAACAGCCGCCGGTAGCGCTCCTCGCTTTCGATGAACTCCGCCTTGGCCAGTTTCTGCGCCCGCCGCGCCTCCTTATCCCGCAGCTCCCGCTCGATAGTCGGGATGAGCCGGTCCAGGCGGCCCTTCACAAGGTAGTCCCTGGCCCCGGCCAGCATGGCCGCCACCGCCGTAT
>CAZJUL010000070.1:9837-10623 GCA_964549095.1 uncultured Elusimicrobiaceae bacterium | reverse complement strand
CCGCCGTATCCTCGCCGATGGTGCCGGAGATTATGATGACCGGCAGGTCCGGGTCTTTGCGCCGCGCTATCTCCAGCGCGGCTGCCGCGTTGAACTGCGGCATGCTGTAGTCGCAGAACACTATGTCCCACGGCTCCCTGTCGATCGCCGCCTGCATGCCTTCGGCTGTGTCCACCCTTTCATATTTCGAGGCGACGCCGCCGGCGCGGAGCGTGCGCAGGAGCAGCTTTGCGTCGGTTTCCGAATCGTCAACTATCAGGACCCGCAGGTCTTTATTGGCGATGATAGATTTTGCCGCGGGGGTTATGGTCTCTCCCACTCCAGGTCCTTCCGCCTTTATGTCTGTCATAATGTGATATCCGTCTCCCCCGGTTTATCCGGGATACAAGGGTGAACAGTATGTACAATTTAAAAAGAAGCGGGAACTGTCCCCCCTTCCGAAGTCAGCGTATGTGTAAGTATATTCCTTCGTTTGTCAGGTAGCTATTCGGAGTTCTGCTTACTGTGCTAGGTAGTAGTACGGAAGGATACGGGCGTATGCCAAAACTTTGATCCGGCCGGCCGCCGTCTTTTAAGCCCGTTCCGCTCCTATATCCTCTGCAGCAGCAGCCTGGTTTTTATGGTCAATCCCAGTTTTTCCAGATTCACGGGTTTCGAAATATAGTCGAAAGCGCCGTACTGCAGGCAGGCGCGGGCCGCTTCTTCGTCCGTCCCTCCGCTTATCATCATAAAGCCGGTGGCCGGCATTTCCGGCGCCAGTTCCTTCAGTACCGATACTCCGTCCTT
>CAZJUL010000070.1:8707-9796 GCA_964549095.1 uncultured Elusimicrobiaceae bacterium | reverse complement strand
AAGCAGGACGATATCGGGCCTGCGCGCGCGCGCAAGCTCTATAGCCGCGTCCCCGGTCTCCGCTTCAAGTATTTCATAGGACAGCGAGGACAGGAACCGCCGGAGGACCGTGCGGAACGCCTGGTCGTCGTCCGCGATGAGCACCAGCTCGGCGGCCCCGGCCCGGGCTGCTGCGGCGTCCGGCGGAGCGAACGCTTGCAGGGAGCTCCCCTCGCCGTAGCGTACGCCAAGGAGGCGGTCTATTGCGGCCAGGACCGGGGAAAGGCCGTCCCCTTTGTAAAGAAAAGCCGCGGCGCCGAAGCGGAGGTAAGCGTCTACCTCGGCGGGCTCGTTATAGCCGGACAGAACGATTATCGGGGCCTTTTTTGAGACCGCGCGTATCTTATCGAACACCTTCGAGCCGGACATCACCGGCAGGTCCCGGTCCAGGATCACGAGGTCCGGCAGGCGGTTCTTAAATAGCAGGACGCCGTTGCCGCCGTCGGCGGCCGTTATCACCCGGTGCCCGGCGCGGGTCAGGAAGGCGTTGAGCGCGTCGCGCACTATCCCGTCGTCGTCGATTACAAGTATTAGGGACATAAGGTTTCTCCTTTGTTGTTGCGGCCGCCCTTCCTGCGGGCGCACCGGGCCCGCCCGGTTCACAGGCGGTCGCATTTCTTGGCGACCGCTTTTTCAAGGTTCCAGACCGTTTCTAGCGCGGCGAAATCGTCTGTCGGCAGCTCCTCTATCTCGTTAAAACTGGCCAGTATCTGGAAGAACATCCGCCTGGTTTCCGGGTTCCTTATTTCGCTTCCGGGCGCTTTTTTGGGTTTTGAACCGGAAAGTCCGGGGATTCTCATCTTCGCGGACCAGTATTTCGCTTTCAGCGCCACCGCTATAGAATTCAGCCGGTCGACCTCCCTTTGTTCTTCCGTGCAGGTCCGGGCCCCGAAATAATCCCGTACGGAATCGCGGAACCCCGGCGGAAGGTCCACTTTCGCCGGCGCCCCGTCCTCTTCCGTCCGCGGGAGCGGGCCGGCGGGCAGTTCCCTGTCCGTCTCTATCTCCCCGGTCTCCAGGACCTTTCCGCTGTCCAGGTTTATCAGCTTG
>CAZJUL010000070.1:865-8697 GCA_964549095.1 uncultured Elusimicrobiaceae bacterium | reverse complement strand
TAGCGAAGACCATGCCCGTGATAATAGCGTCCACCCGCAGCATGTGTCCGACGCTTTTTATCGGGTCTTCTCCGGGATCCAGGGCGCTCCGCAGCTTGAACTCTCCCGAGACCTTTCCCATCAGGGCTCTCTCGATCACGTCCACCTTCTTTGTCGCCGACAGACAGCCTGAAAGTTTCTCGGCGGAGTATTCGGCTTCATCCCTGGAGGTGTCCCCTTTAAGCACGAGATCCACTACCGCGATCCTTTTGATCCCGTCCCGCGCGGCCGAGCGCGCGAAAACTTTTGCCAGGTCTTTGTATTCGTTCGCGTTCGCGGCGCAGGCGGGGAGCAGCAGGCCCAGCAGCAGGGCGAAACCCGCGTATTTCACTTCGGTATTCATAATTGCCGCCGCTCTGAACCGCATCGGTAACTTTCTCTCATCTATAGTATACGGCCCGGTGTTAAAAAATAGCTCACGGGGAGTTCAAGTTTTGTTCAAATGATGAAGATATGAACGGGAAGGACGCCCGGGAAGGAATTAGATTGCGGATCGTGTATTGCTGGCGGACCGGTATGCCGGTGTTTATTAAGAAGGCGGATCGTAAATGTGCTGCGGGCACCGGGGGAGCTTTTTGCGGTGAGGCTTCCCCCGTGCGCCTCTGCGATGCGGAGCCTTGTGGACGCCGGAATTCCGGCGCCGTTCTTTTCTCCGGCGGCCGCAGCTTCCCCGCCCGATGCGGCGGGTTACTGACTCATTGCGCTCCTCCCTCCAGCACTTCCCTGATCTTGCGGAGGACGGTTTCCACCTTCAGCGGTTTTTCCAGGAATACCCTGCCGGGTTCGGAAATATCCTGGCGGGGGAGGGCATTGTCGGTGTAGCCGGACATAAAGACCACCTTCATCCGGGGGGCCAGGGCGGCCACGGCCTTGGATAGTTCGTAGCCGTTCATCTGCGGCATGATTATATCCGTGAGCATCAAGCGGATGTCCCGGTGAAGTTCGCAGAGTTTAATGGCTTCCCTGGGCGTGGCCGCGTCCAGGACGGAGTAGCCGTTCTGCGACAGTACCCGGACCAGCAGTTTGCGGATAGACTCGTCGTCCTCCACTACCAGGATCGTTTCCGTCCCGCGATAAGAGGAAAGGGCGAGTATTCCCGCAGGTTTCTCTTTGGTCAGCTCAGCGGCTATGGGGAGATAGATCTTGAAAGACGTGCCTTTCCCGGGCTCGCTGTAGACGAAGATGCTTCCGCCGCTCTGCTTGACGATGCCGTACACGGTGGAAAGCCCCAGGCCGGTCCCCTTGCCCTGCTCCTTGGTGGTGAAGAAAGGCTCGAATATGCGCTCCACTATCTCCGGGCCCATCCCGGACCCGGTGTCGCTTACGGCCAGCATGACGTAGCGGCCGGGAGAAACGCCGGGATGGTCGGCGGCATAAGTCTCATCCAATTCCACCTGGGCGGTCTCAAAAGTCAGCGTTCCCCCGTCCGGCATGGCGTCCCTGGCGTTGATCGCCAGGTTTATCAGCACCTGTCCAAGCTGCCCCTGGTTGGCCAGCACGTTCGCAGGCGCGGAATTGAGGAAGGTCTTGAACTCGATATCCTCCGCTATCATCCTGCGGATCATTTTCACTGTCTCGGGAACTATCTGGTCCAGGTCCAGGACTTTGAACTGAACTACCTGTTTCCGGCTGAAAGTCAGCAGCTGCTGGGTCAGGGCGGCTGCCCGCTCTCCGGCCTTGATTATTTCTTCCACATCGGCGCATTTAGGGTCGCCGGCGGGGAGGGCAGCGCGCAGGAAATCGGCGTAGCCCATGATCGCGGTCAGGATATTGTTGAAGTCGTGGGCGACGCCGCCGGACATATGGCCTATGGCTTCCATCTTTTGGGAATGGATGAACTGTTCTTCCACACGCGCGTGGAGGATGTCCGCCGCGATAATATCCGTGACAGCCTGGATGAAATCCTTCCGTTTTCCGGTGATGTCGGTCCCCTCTTTTAAGTAGAGGTTGAGGACACCCAGTGTTTTGCCGCCGGCAATAATAGGCGCGCAATAGTGGCCGTGCGGTTGTATGCCCTCATAGGTTATCTCATGGTCAGGGCCGACGTGGTCCGAGGTCACTATCTGCCCCCTCTCGGCGGCCCTGCCGCACAGGCATTTTCCGAACGGGAGCTTAGCGCAGGCGGTCAGCAGGGAGGGCGCCAACCCCTGCTGGGCCGTCAAAGTCAGAGTTCTCCCCGGTGTTACCAGGAAGACGGCGCCTTTAGGCTGTACCGCCAGCCAGGGAATGGAGAACAGGGCGGCAAGATGATCGGCCAGCTTCTGCTGCAGCGGGATAGGCGTTAAGGAGTGCTGGAGGATAGTATTGAGAACGGCCTGGATCTCGTAGGATTCGCGCCTGTCCGCTTCCGCGCTCACCCGCTCGGTGATGTCGCGGGCAAGGCCGGTCGTGCCGATGATCAGGCGATCCTCGTCAAAGATCGGCATTTTGATGGTCTCGATGGTCAGCGTTATTCCTTCTTTTGTGGCCAGGGGCTCTTCGACCTGTTTACGCTTGCCGGTGCGCATAACCTCCTCGTCGTCGGCGCGGTATCTTTCCGCCAGTTCCTTGGGCCAGATATCCAGGTCCGTTTTACCGGGCAAAGCCTCCGGGGCTAAGCCGCAGGATCTGCCAAAAGCCTCGTTGACGGCGATGAACCGGCCTTCTTTGTCTTTTAGCCACGCCATATCGGGGATATTATCGAGAATAGCTTTCTGCCGGCGCTGGGTATTCAGCAGCGCTTCCGCCGCCTGTTTGCGCTCGGTGATGTCGCGGATATTGCACTGGATGACCTTTTTGCCGCCGACCAGGTAGACGTTGCTGACGAATTCCACCGCCGCTTTTTTCCCCTCCTTCGTCTCAAGCGGCAGGTCTTCGTAGCGGATATAGTCCCGGGACTTCAACTGCAGGAAGGCGTCCTTTGACGAAACGACATCCTTGAGAAAGCCCAGTTCCCAGATATGCATCTCGAGGAGAGCTTTGTTGGAGAAGCCCAACAGTTCCGTCATGAACGGGTTGGCCCCAGTGATCCTGCCTGTCTCAAAGTCGAGCAGGAGTATCCCGTCCTTGGCCGATTCGAACAGTCTGCGGTAGCGCTCCTCGCTTTCGATCAGCGCTGTCTGCGCCTTCCTGCGCTCGGTGATGTCCCGTTCGACCGAGACGCCCAAGATCTTCTGTCCGACCGTATGCAGATTTGCCGAGCAGTCAAATTCCCGGATCGTTCCGTCTTTACAGCGATGTTTCACCTCAAAATTAATTCCGTCGGCGGCCGCCTTTCGGCGGTCCGCTACGAGCGTGGCGGTAATGCCGGGGTCCAGAACGGATATGGGCCGGCCTATCAGTTCCTCCCGGGAATAGCCCAGCAGGCGGACGACAGCGTCGTTCACATCCTGGATGACCGGTATCCCATTGGGAGGAATATCCAGCAGCAAAATGAGATCCGAGGCCTGCGTGAAAACGGAGCGGAACTTTTCCTCGCTCTCGCGCAAGGCCTCTACCGCTTTGCGCGCAGCTTCCTGGCCGGTGTCAGCGGCGGCGGGATCGATCTTTTGTTCTGCCATACTTTACCTCGCTCCAAACGGCTAAAAGGATATATTACCAATTCCCGGGTCAGCCGGAGTGTTTTTTATCAGCTCAAGCAGCGCGGCTCTTTTGACCGGTTTTGACAGGTGGGCGTCGCAGCCCGCCCGCATGGCCCTTTCAATATCCTCTTTCATGACGGAGGCCGTGAAAGCGATTATCTTTGACGCAGCAAGCCCGTTCTCTTTTTCAAATCTCCGGATAGCGGCGGTCGCCGTGTAGCCGTCCATCACCGGCATCTGCATATCCATAAGCAGCAGGTCGTATTTCCCGGCTTTGAATTTAGCCAGCGCTTCTTCCCCGTTGACGGCCGTATCCACCCGGAAAGGATATTTTTTCAGATGGGAGAGTATCAGTATGCGGCTATCTTCGGAATCGTCGGCAAGGAGTATCTTCATCGGCCTGAATTCAAGGGGTTTTGTCTGCGCGGCGCCGGCTTGCGCCGGATTTTTCCTTCCAAGCGAGATCAGTATGGCGTCCTTCAGCTCCGATTTCTTGACCGGCTTTATCAGGTATTCCGAGATGCCCATTTTTTTGGCCTGGTTGATCTCGCTGCCCCGGCTGTCGGAGGTCAGCATCATTATGATGCCGGTAAAGAAGCCGGGCCGGTCTTTTATCCTTTGCGTCATCTGCAGGCCGTCCATGCCGGGCATGAAGTAGTCAAGCAGGATAAGGCCGTAAGGCCCGCCTTCCGCGTTGGCGCGCTCGATCGCGGCCAGCCCTTCCGCCCCGCTTTGCGCCGTCTCCACTTCCGCGCCCCAGCTTCGCAGTATTCTCGAAAGGATCAGGCGGTTGGTCGTGTTATCGTCCACGATAAGGGTCTTCAGCCCGGTCAGTTCCTCGTCGCCGGCTTTTTCATGGCAGACCGCCGTTTCTCCGGATATTTTATATTTCGCCGTGAAATAAAAAACGCTGCCTTCATTCAGCCGGCTTTCAGCCCAGATCCGCCCGCCCAGCAGGCCCACTATCCGCTTTGAGATGGCAAGCCCCAGCCCCGTCCCGCCGTATTTGCGGGTGGTGGAAGAGTCGGCCTGGGTGAAACTTTCAAATATTGAATTTATCTTATTCTCCGCTATTCCTATACCGGTGTCTTTAACGCTGAACAGGAGTTCCGCTTCGCCGTCCTGTATCTTTTGGGGCTTTACTTCAACGGCTATCTCCCCCTTTTCCACGAATTTAATGGCGTTGCCGATAAGATTTATCAGCACCTGCCTTAAGCGGTTCGGGTCTCCGGTCACGATGGCCGGGATGTTTTCGCTTACCTCGTAAGTCAATTCCAGGCCTTTTTTATGGGCCTTCAGCGCCATGAATTTGCAGACCCCCTCCGTCACGTCTTCAAGACTGAAGTCTATGCTTTCCAGTTCGATCCTGCCGGCCTCTATCTTCGAAAAATCCAGTATATCGTTTATTATGTTCAGGAGGTTCTCGCCCGCGGATTTGAAGATGCGCACATATTGCCCCTGCTCTTTATCCAGCGGCGTTTCTTCCAGCAGTTCCCCCATGCCTATTATGGCGTTCATGGGCGTGCGTATCTCATGGCTCATATTGGCCAGGAATTCGCTCTTCGCCTTGCTGGCCGCCACGGCGTCTTCCTTGGCCTTTACCAGGTCCCGGTGCAGGCCGAGCCGTTCCCGTCTTCCATTACGGGCGTCGCCATATATTCCACCGGCACGGAGGAGCCGTCTTTTTTCCAGAAGACCTCGTCGGCTATCCTGCGCACTTTTCCGTCTTTGGAGGTGGCGTAGATGTTGCAGTCTTTGGAATGATATTTTGAGCCGTCGGATTTTGCGTAATGGAAGACTTCATGGGAATGTTTCCCCAGGAGGTCGGCCTCGCTGTAGCCCAGTATCTGTTCGGCCGCCCTGTTGACGAACATGACATTGTCGCTCATGTCCATGCCGTAAACGCCTTCACCCAGCGCTTCAAAAACCAGTTTATTGCGCTGCCCCATGGTTTTAATAGATTCCTTGTCTTGTATCAGGGCTGTTATTTCCCTGGTCACAAGCAGGTAGATGACTGGCGCGAGCATTATCGCCAGCAGCGCGCTGTCTATGAGCGCTGACGCCGCGGGCGAAACGGCGCTCAGGCGCGAGATGACGGCCATCGCGAGCAGCTCGGCCGCCATCGCCGCCAGAAGTATGGTAATAAATGTTTTCGTGCCTCTGTTCATAATTTTACTCCTTGCGGACGCGCCTCCAGCACTTACTTGATCTTCCGGAGGACGGTTTCCACTATCAGCGGCTTTTCAAGGAGCACCGTACCGGGCTTCAGGATATCCTGGCGGGTGATGGCGTTATCGGTGTAGCCGGACATGAAGATCACCTTCATCTGCGGCGCCTTGGCGGTTATCACCTTGGCCAATTCATAACCGTTCATCTGCGGCATGACCATATCGGTGAGCATCAGGTGTATGTCGCGGTGGTCTTCGCAGAGCTTGATGGCTTCCCTGGGTGCCGCCGCTTCCAGCACGGAGTAGCCGCTCTGTGTCAGGATCCTGGAGGCTACTTTCCGTACGGCGTCGTCATCCTCTACCAGCAGGATGGTTTCCGTTCCGCGGTACAGGGAGCGGGACGGCGGTTCCGCGGGTTTGTCCCCGGTTTTTTCGGCGGAGGCGGGAATATATATCTTGAAAGCGGTGCCTTTGCCGGGCTCGCTGTAAATGAAGATGTGCCCGCCGCACTGCCTGACGATCCCGTACACGGTGGACAGGCCCAGGCCGGTCCCCTTTCCCCGTTCCTTGGTGGTGAAGAAGGGCTCGAATATGCGCTTCACGACCTCGGGACTCATCCCGCTGCCCGTGTCGGTGACGGCCAGCATGACGTAGCTGCCGGGAGGAACGCCGGGATGGGCGGAGGCGTAATCCGCGTCAAGCTCCACGCGGGCGGTTTCAAAGGTCAGCTTCCCCCCGTTCGGCATCGCGTCCCTGGCGTTGACCGCCAGGTTCAGGATCACCTGTTCCAGCTGGCCCTGGTTGGCCAGCACCTGCGTCGGCGCGGAATTAAGAAAGGTCTCCACCTCTATATCTTCCTGGATCATCCTGCGCAGCATCCTTACCATGTCCGGAACTATCCGGTCCAGGTCCAGGACTTTGAACTGAACTACCTGCTTCCGGCTGAAGATCAGCAGCTGCCGGGTCAGGACGGAGGCCCGTTGGCAGGCCTTCAGTATCTGCTCAATATCGGAGTGTTTCGGGTCCGCGTCGGGGAGCGCCCGCCTCAGGAATTCGGCGTAGCCCATGATAGCGGTAAGTATATTATTGAAATCGTGGGAGACGCCGCCGGCCATATGGCCAATGGCTTCCATCTTCTGGGACTGCAGGAACTGTTCCCTGAGCTTTTCGCGCTCCTTTTCCGCAAGTTTGCGGCCGGTGATATCGCGCGAGATATCGAGCAGCAGGCGCTGCCCGCCGAATTCCATCTCACGCACCGAGACTTCGAGGTCAAAGACCGAGCCGTCCTTGCGCCGGTGCTTCGCTTCAAAGCTCGCGCCCTTGCCGGCAGTTATCAGGCCGCCCCGCTCCCTGACCAAAGACTCGGACTTTTCAGCGTCAAGGAATGAGATAGGCCTGCCGATAAGTTCTTCGCGCGTGTAGCCGTGCAGCAGCAGGGCCGCGTCGTTGGCGTCGCGGATGACCGGTATCCCGTCCGGGGGCACTTCCATCAGCAGGATGGAGTCGCGGGCCTGGCTGAAAAGCGCCCGGTACATGGCTTCGCTTCTGCAGAGACGTTCTTGCATCTCGCCGGGTTCCTTCGTATGGTTAAACGACCCTTCCTCCGCAGCCTGCCCTGTCGCATCCTGCCCGCGCACCCGGGCCTCGCCGTCCGCTCTGATCTTCGTCAGCGCCCGCACCAGGGCGTTCAGTTCCACTGTTTCAAAGGGCTTGGCCAGAAAGCCCTCCCCGCCCGCCTCCAGGGCTTTTACGCGGCATTCGCTGCCGGTATCGGAGGCGGTAAGGAATACCACCGGGATAGCCGCCAGCCGGGGGTCCGCCTTCAGCCGCCGGCAGACCTCGAATCCGCCCAGGCCGGGCATTACGATGTCCAGCAGGATCACTTCGGGGGATTCCTTCAGCGCCAGCGCGATGCCGTCTTCCCCGTTCGCGGCCGTAAAGACGGCGGAGGCGTGCAGCAGCCGCTCCAGTACGGCCTTCATCACCGCCAGGTTGTCTTCGCTGTCGTCTATTACCAGCAATCTCGGTCCGGTCGTGGTATTCATAACTGTCTCTCCGCGGCAGG
>CAZJUL010000070.1:0-855 GCA_964549095.1 uncultured Elusimicrobiaceae bacterium | reverse complement strand
AAAAGCTTACTCTCCCCGCCTGTCTTTAAGGTAAATGCTGCCTATGCGGGCTTTAAGGTTCTTCAGATGTCTTTTCATTTCGCTGGCTATATCCACGATCTTGGCGTAGTGGTCCAGAGGGCGTTTTTCGTTCGTTGCTATGGCTATGCTCAGCGTCATTAGCGGGAATTCCCGCGTGATCCCGGAACGGTCTTTTGAAACTATAAAGCCGCGCACCCTGTCGGCCTCGCTGTAAAAGCCGGGAACCATCGCGTCGAACCCCGCGGCTATGACCTCCGCCATCGCCTCCGCCTTGCGCGGGGCGGCCATTACAGCGAAGTCGTCGCCGCCTATGTGCCCCACAAAGACGTCTTCGCAGGCAAAATCGCTTTCTATGTCCGCCAGCAGGCCGGCTACGCATTTTATAGCGTTGTCGCCGTTCAGATAGCCGTAGGCGTCGTTGTACGCCTTGAAGTTGTCTATGTCGATGTAAAAGAACGCCAGCGGGCCTCCCGTTTTTATGCGCCGCCCAGCCTCCTCCTCAATGGCCGGGCCGCCCGGCAGGAAGGTGAGCGGGTTCGCGCTCAGCATGCGGCGGGCGCGCCGCACGGCGCCTTCCACCCTTGAAATCAGGTCCTGGGTATTGAAGGGTTTGGATATGAAATCATCGGCGCCCAGGCCGAATTGCGCCGCCTGCTCCTGGGGCGCTCCGTCGCCGCTGAGTATGATGATCGGTATCATGGCCAGCCGCGGGTTGCCGCGGATGCGCGAAAGCAGCTCTCGCCCGCCCAGGCGGGGCATATTAAGGTCAAGCAGGATGACATCCGGTATCTGCGCCCCGATGCTCTCAAGGGCGGCCACGCCGTCGTCCG
This sequence comes from uncultured Elusimicrobiaceae bacterium, assembly GCA_964549095.1. GTDB lineage: Bacteria > Elusimicrobiota > Elusimicrobia > Elusimicrobiales > UBA9959 > JAHJSU01. The sequence continues at coordinate 4 of CAZJUL010000070.1, read as the reverse complement.
CGGT
>CAZJUL010000069.1:9321-11292 GCA_964549095.1 uncultured Elusimicrobiaceae bacterium | reverse complement strand
CGTGGCCGAGGACTGTCCCCTTGGGTAACATCTTTAATTGATTTGACACGGGCGGGCGGCCGGGGCGGCGGAGGTTGATTGAGCGCGTATAATTGCTAGAATGTTTTTTATCCCGGATCCTGCAGTTTCAGAATAGTTCTCATTGGAGGGATCGGGGAACAGGTTAAGACAGGCGGCGGCTATGGAGGGCGCGTGAAAAAACTCATATTTGCGGCGGCGGTGGTGTTCGGCCTCTGCGCGGTAAGCGCGGAGGTACAAGCCCAGGCGGAAGGCGCCAAGGCGAAGGGCGCTTCGGGCAAGCGGGGCGGGAAGGTGTCCAAGCAGTCCGAGGCCGGGCTGCTGAAAGCCTGCGGCGAAGATATCGCCACGTTCTGCAACGGCGTAGAGCCTGGCCCGAAGCTGGGAAAATGCCTGATGGAGAACGAAGCCGAGCTGGATGCCGGCTGCCTGGAGGCCGTGAAGAAGATGCCTACCGACCAGAAGAGCAAGGGCGCCAAAGGCGGCAAGGGCGGCGCGGCCAACCAGGAAGCGGAAGCCGCGCTCGGCAAGTCCTGCAAGGCCGACCTCGCGAAATTCTGCAAGGATATCGGGCCGGGCCCGGAACAGGGGCAGTGCCTGATGGAGCACGAGAGCGAACTGGCCGCCGAATGCGGCAGGACGCTGAAGAGCCTGCCCCCTCCTGACCAGGAAGGCGGGGAAGGACAGGGCGGACAGGACAATCAGAAAGCCGGCGCCGCGCTGATGAAGGCCTGCAAGGACGACGCGGCCAAGTTATGCAAAGGCGTCGCCCAGGGCCCGGAGCAGGGACAATGCCTGATGGAGCACGAAAGCGAGCTGTCCGCTGAATGCGGCAAAACGCTGAAGAGCCTGCCCCCGCCCGAACAGGGCGGCGGAAAAGGCGGACAGGGCGGCCCGGCCGCGCTGATGAAGGCCTGCAAGAACGACATGAACAAATTCTGCAAAGATATAGCCCCGGGGCCCCAGAAGGGGCGCTGCCTGAAAGAGCACGAGACCGAACTGTCCGCGGAATGCGGCAAGACGCTGAAGAGCATGCCGCCCCCCGGAGAAGACGGACAGGAAGGCGCGGGGCAGGGCAGGTCCGGCCAGAAGGGCGGGCAAAGGAAAGGCGGTTCCCAAAAAGGCGGCCAGGGACGGGGCGGCCCCGGCAGGGGCGGCCCCGGCGGCGAAGAGGGCGGGCCCGGCGGCGATTGACGCGGTGCCGTCCGCCCCTTCGGTGAGCTAAGGAGAACGCGTGAGGATAATACTTTATGCCGCTGCTGCGCTGGCGGGCCTTTGCCTGGCGGGCGCCGATCTGCGCCCGCAGCCGGGAACGGAGCGCGGCGGCGCCCCCGGGCGCGGCGCGAAGATCACCCCGGAAGAGGAGGCCGCGCTGCTCAAGACCTGCCGGAACGACCTGGACAAGTTCTGCAAATACGCCGGCCCGTCGCGCAAAAAGAAAAAATGCCTCAAGGAAAATGAAAGCGAACTCTCCCCCGAATGCGGCAAGGCGCTGAAAAACCTGCCGCCCGGGGCGAAAGGCGGCGCCGGCCGGGAAACCTCCGCCGCGCTGGCCAAGGCCTGCAAGGACGACCTGGGCAAATTATGCAAGGGCGTAAAATCCGCCCCCGACCAGAGGAAGTGCCTGTCGAAGAACGAGGGCGCGCTCTCGGCCGGCTGCGGCAAAGCCCTGAAGAACCTCCCGCCCGACCGCGGCGGAAAGGAGAAAAAGGGGGACAGCGGCAGGCAGGAAGCCGCAGCCGCGCTGACAAAGGACTGCGGTGAGGACCTGAAAAAATTTTGCGGCGGTATCAGCTCCGGCCTGGAACAGGGCGTCTGCCTGATGGAGCACGAGGGCGAACTGTCGGCCGGCTGCGGCAGCACGCTGAAGCGGCTTCCGCCGCCTGAGCCGGAGGGCGGCCCCGCCGGCGACTGAGCCGGTTCAGGGCTGTTTGAATTCCAGGAAGTAGTGGT
>CAZJUL010000069.1:0-9311 GCA_964549095.1 uncultured Elusimicrobiaceae bacterium | reverse complement strand
AGTTGAACGACTCGTGCTCCCGCACGAAACTGTAGCCGGCGGCCCCCATATCCGATATTATGCGCTCTTTTTCCGCGTACAGCGGGTAGGCGCCTTTCAGGTAATCCAGCTTGTCCATCCTGAAGGCGCCGGTCAGCAGCACCCTGTTCAGCCTTTTCAGGTATTTCTTTTCGCCGGCCGTGAGCTCGCCGGCCTTTTTATCGAAGACGCCGCCGCTCTCCAGCTCGGCTATCAGCCAGCGCGCCAGCTCCAGGTTGCGGGGGTACATCATCCTGAGCAGGGCCTTGCCCCGCTCCGTGGTGTCGCTGTCGCCGGGGCGGCGCGGCAGGGTCAGCATGTCGCCGAACAGTCCCGGATCCTCCAGCAGGGCATTGAAGTTGGCCACTATCTTTTCCCGCACCGCCGGCGGCACCGCCCCCCCGCGCCACGCCCTCACGAAATCTTCGGCGCCGGCCGTCATCTTCAGGAACAGGGGAGCCGTTTCCCACAGCCGGAACGCTTTCAGGGTTGTATTGAAATCGTCGAATTCCAGCTCCGCGAAATCCGGGACCTGCCTGAAATGTATGATAAAGAGCCGGCCCGTCTCCTTGGCCAGCGAGGGGCGCATCTCCCGGAAAAAATCAGCGGGGCGCCAGAGGTAGTGGTAGATCTCGGAAAAGAGCATCACGTCGAAGGCGCGGCCCCTGTAGAACGGGTCTATCCCGTCGCCTGAGACGGCGACCGGCGTGACGTTCTTCAGCCCTCTCTTCTCGGTCTCCCGCCTGAGGGCCTCCACCATCTTCGGGTCCGTTTCCGTGGCGAAGACCGTCCCGGTCCCGTTCAGCGCTTCGGCCATCGGGAAGGTGAACACGCCCACGCCCGCGCCCACGTCGGCTATCTGCATCCCGGGCCTGACGCCCAGGGCCCTTATCACCCTGTCGGGAGGCAGCATGGCTTTGCGCTCCAGCGAGTCCATCATCACCGGCTCGTTAAGCTGGTAGCTCTGCTCGGCGCGCCGGCCCTTCACGGCTTGCCCCTCCCTGTCGTCCTGCTCCTCCTTTCCCTCCCTCCCGTCGCGCCCCTCCTTCTCGCCCTTGCTCTTCCCGCTCATCATGTTCTCGATCGGGATGTTCTTCAGCGGCACCACGTTGACGCCGACGCTCTTCCCGTTCACGGTGACCGCCAGGAAATGGTAGAGGACGGGGCGGGAGGCGCGCCGCAGCGCACAGGGCGGGGAGCCGGTGATGATATAGGTCAGGCCCTCGGCGTGGTCCCCCTGGAAGAAATGTTCCTTGGCCGAGAACACGTATTTTATTTTCGCGAGGGCGGCCGGGCTGACGCCGGCGCCCCATTTGGCGGTGTTCTTCTTCATCCAGCCGGAATCGTGCAGAAAAACGAAAACGCTGTCGTATTTCAGCGAGTCCCTCAGCGTCTTCCTGAGGAAGTCCTGCTGTTCCGCGGAGAGAGGGGCCGTCTCTTCGGCCCCCGGCCCGTCGGGGGCGCCGGAATCCAGGGCGATAAAGAGGTTGTTCTTATGCTCGAAGGAATAAAAACGTTTTTTATAGCGGTCCAGGAAACATTGTTTCGCCTTCTCGGCGCCGCTCCTGTCCACCGCCAGCGGGCCCCAGCTGCAGGAACCGGGAACGTCGTAGACCGGCGCCCCCAGCCTGGCGGTAATGGAATCGAACTCTTTCCAGAGCGCTTCCACGCTGGCCCCGCGCGGCGCGTCCACCATCCCGCCCAGGAAAAGGGCGAAATCCGGCTTCTGGGACTTCATCTTAACCACGGCCAGCTCGTAATCCCTGGCTTCGCAGACGCCCATATGAGCGCAGCCCATCACCGCGAAAGTGAAAGGGCGCGAGCCCTGCGCGCCGGCAAGGGCCGGGAATAAAAGGAGGGCGAGGCAGGCCGCGGCCGGCGCCGGGACCCGGATCACCGCAAAGTGTTTTATCGGCATAGATGGCTCCGTTGTCTTTCCGTAGTTTCAATCCGCGCGGCGGCGAAAAAGGGCCGCTACCGAGGCCGGCCCCTGTCCATATTGGGCGTCATCCTGAAGAACTGCCGCTGCGCCTCGTCGGCCTTGGTCATGTTCTCCCTGAACAGCGTGCCGGCCGGCAGAGCTTCGCTGTAGGCGTCCTTTTCGCCGGCCGCCAGGCCTTCCGCCAGCTTAGCGCGGAGCTCTTCCGCGGCCGTTTTTTCCGTCTCCGCCAGGTTCTTCTTTTCTCCGGGATCCGCCTTGAGGTCGTAAAGTTCGGTCTTCTTCGGCGAGATGATGAGCTTCCACTTTTCGGAGCGCAGGGCCTTGCTGCCCACGCCGCTTTCCCCGAACGTATAGCCCGGCCCGGCGTACTCTTCTTTGCCGGAGAGGAGCGGCAGGAGGCTGTGCCCCTGCGCGTCGCTGTTCGGCGCAATGCCGGCCAGCTCCAGCACGGTGGGCATCAGGTCTATAAGCTGCACCTGCCGGGAGACTTCGCGCTTTTCCACGCCTGGCGCCTTTATTATCAGCGGGACCCACAGGGTGTTGTCGTAGAGGTTGAAGTCGTGGAAGAAATAATCGTGGTCGAAGAGCCCCTCTCCGTGGTCGGAGGTCACGATGAGCGCGGTGCGGTCCAGCAGGCCGGCCGCGCGCAGGCCGGCAATGAACTCGCCTATCAGCGCGTCGGAGTAGCGTATCCCCTCGTCGTACCTGGCCACTATGTGGTTCACGTCGTCGTCGGTGAGCGTTATGGTCTCTCGGGTGGTCTTCAGCAGCAGCTTGCGCTTGTAGACCGGGAAAAGCTGCGCCTCCATGGCGCGCAGCGTATTTATCTTCCTGTTCACCTTGAAGCCCTTGTCGAAGAGCCCGGAGGCGGGAAAGACATAAGGGGTATGCAGGTCGTTGCCGTGCGCCATTATGAAGAATTTTTCGCCCTTCGCGCTCCGCTCTTTGGCCCAGTCCAGCGCCGCCGGCAGGGTGGTCTTGAACGAGGAGCTGGTGTAGTTCAGGTGGAAATAGGTGTCGAAGCCCTGGTCCAGTTTGAAAAGCGGGCTTAAATTCGGGCCGCCGGCGAAAGAGGCGGTCCTGTAGTTGTATATCTTCAGTATTTCGGCCAGCGTCAGGGCGGATTCGCCCAGCGCTTTGTTCAGCGCGTCCACTCCGTGCGCGGACACATAGCGCGAAGTGTAGATCGACGAGAAGCTGAGCAGCGTCGTCGGGGCCTGGGCTACGGCCTGCCTGAACAGGACGGCCTCGCCGGCCAGGGCGTCCAGGTTGGGGGTCGTGTTCCTGCCGTAGCCGTAGGCGGACACGTGGTCCGCCCTGAGGCAGTCCACCACCACTACGATGACGTTATAGCCCGCTGCGGGAGCGGTGGAGGCGGCCGCGTCCGCGCACAGGCCGGGCGCGGGCGGCAGGGCCGCCGCCAGGCAGAGCAGGGCCGCAAGGCGAACGGGCATCGCTTTCAAATGCTTCATTACTATCTCCAGTAACCGGCTTCTTTTAATTTGCGCTTCATCTCTTCGGAAACGGTCACCTTGGTGTCGTCCGGGCTTTTATCGGTCCTGGTGCGCCGCCGCCATCTCATCAGGTCCTGCACCAGGCCGTAGACCCTGGACGGCTCTTTCGCGGCCAGGTTCTCGGTCTCGCCGGGGTCGCGCGCCAGGTCGTAAAGCGAGTACTGCCCGGCGTTATAAATAAGCTTCCACCCGCCGGAACGCACCGCCCATTTGCGGAAGCCCGCTTCCGAATAAGCGGAGCGGTTGAAATCCCCGTCGGCCGCCGCGTTCCCCATAAGCGGGACCAGGCTGCGCCCCTGCGCCCTGCCGTCCCCCGGCAGGCCGAGTATCTCCAGCACGGTGGGCATTATATCTATCAGCTGCGCCTGCGCCGCGACGCGCTTTGCGCCGGGCTGCAGCCGCGGGTTTTTTATCAGGAGCGGGATCCTGACGGTTTCTTCATAAAGGTTTTCGCTGCCGAACCGGTCGAAGCCGCCGTGGTCGGCCAGCTCCTCGCCGTGTTCGGAGGCCAGGACGACGAGCGTGTTTTCGGCCAGGCCCAGCTCTGCCAGTTTGGCCAGCAGTACACCTATCTGGCGGTCGGCCTGGGCTATGCCCGCGTCGTAGCGGGAACGGATATAGCCGAGGTCGGCGGCCGACAGCCTGATCTCCCGCCCGCCGGCGCGGAGCGAGCCGTCCTTGAACCCTTTCAGGAGGCTGTAATCCAGCGTGAGCCCTTTCAGCGGGCCGGCATAATCGTCGGCCGCGGCACCGGGCTTGTCGAACGGCGGGTGTATGTCGTAGGAATCCAGGAACAGGAAGAACTTTCCGTCCTTGCGGGCGGCCAGCCAGTCCAGCGCGTGCGGCATGATTCCGGCGAAAGAGCCCATCGCTTTTTTGCCGGTGTCGTCGAAATAGATATCGAAGCCCTGCCGCAGCCCGTAGACGCCGGACATATCCAGGCCGCCGGTGAAGGCGGCGGTGGCGTAGCCGTTCGCCTTCAGGGTTTCGGCCAGGGTGGTCTCCTTTTCGGAGAGCCTGTCCCCCCGCTTGTAGAGGCCCAGGCTGTGCACGTAGCGCGAAGTGAAGAGCGAGGCCAGGCTGGGCAGCGTCCAGTGGCTCTGCGCCGCGGCGCTGTCGAAAACGGCGGCGCTTTCCGAGAATTCAGTGATGTTCGGGGCGGTCTCGGTCCCGTAGCCGTAAATTTTCAGGTGATCCGCCCTCAGCGCGTTGAGGCAGATCACAATTACATTCAGCGGCTTCTCCGCTTCGGCGGCGCGTGAGACGGCCGGGACGCAGACCGGCAGCGCCGCTAGGGCCAAAAATAAATATTGAAAATGCTTTCGGCTCATCTTTTTTTCCGCGCGGACGCCGCCCGCCCGCCGAACTGCAGGCTGAGGGTGTCGCCGCAGTTGAAGTCGCGCATTTTGGCGTATTCCGCGCTCCTATAATAGTTGGCCTGCAGCGAGAAGAGCGCTTTTTCGTGCAGGCTCCGCACCGGCCGGCTGTCCGACTTGAAGTTGAGGTCGTTCAGCCGCCTGTAATTCTCCATGGTCAGCCTGTCCCTGTACTGCGCGAAGGACCGGGTGCCCGGGTAAGGCGTCCAGAAGTAAAGCTCCATGGACTGCGGCCGGTATTTGACCAGCAGCCTTCCGACGGTGTCCAGGTAATAGGTGGACCTCCCGTCCGCGGCGCCTTTGACTATTATGTTCAGGTGCGCGCTTGTGCGCCAGCGCGGCCACGCGCAGCGATTCCCTGTCCTCGGTATAGCCCTCGTGTATATTAAAGCCGAAGGTCAGGCAGAACCAGTTGTTGTCTTTCAGGAACCGGATCACGCCTTCATCCAGGCCGCCCAGCGGCCCCAGGAAGGAATAGATCTTCCTGCCGGTCCTGCCCAGCAGCTTCACTATCTCCCTGAATTCCGGGTGCAGGAAAAAACCTTCGTCGCGGATGAAAAGGAAGTCGTGGGGATATTGGGCCAGCAGCTTCAGCTCTTCCTTTATATAGGCAAGCGGGTAAAAGATCTTCCGGGCGCCGTAGGTGGAGAAATTGCAGCAGTTGTCCGAAAAATCGCAGGGGAACGGGCAGCCCATGAAGGTGCTAATCGAAAGGGAGCGCTGGCCGGGGAAGATGCCGGCGTACCAGGCCTCCTTCAGCTCTTCCAGCGGGAACACGCTCCGGTCCATGTGGTTATACCGGAATTTCCCCTTGATGACGCCCTTTTGCCCGGATTTTATTATCGCGTCGATATCGTTCCCGAAACCGGCGACTATCTTATCAGCGCGCCCGGCGAAATCGCCCGGGCACAGGCTCGGGTGGTACCCGCCCGCTATGATGCGCTCCGGGCCGGTCTTTTTGGAGAAGTCCAGGAAATCCGGGTAACCGCAGGTGAAGACCGAACAGAGGTAAAGGTCGCCGTCCGGCTTGACCGCGCCGTCGAACACGAATTCGGAGTCCCACTTTCTTTTATCGGGAACGGCGTAGAGCACCGACGGCTCTTTTATCCGCGGCTCGCCCTTCAGGCTGGGGAAATTGTACAGGTAGCACCGCTTTTTGCTCATAGTTCCAGGATCTTCCTGCAGTAATCGCAGCGCCAGCAGTCGTGCGCGCAGGCGGTCCTCACCCTGAAGAAATCGTCCGGGTACGGCATCGGGTAGCCCAGCGGGGTTTCCCTGCCCCCGGCGCTCTGGAAATGCCTGCGGGCGAAGAACGAGCCGCCGAAAGAGCTGCGCATCGCCCGCTCCACGGAGATATCCTCTTCGCCTATATATTCCGCCAGCACGCTGCGCACGAAATCGTTGGCCGCCGGCTCGCCGTGCGCGCCCCTGGTGGCCAGCTTGAATTCGTCCACCAGGCCCAGGTATCTGTGCAGGAACCTGGGCGGTATGTACTGCCCGGTCAGGAAGCGCCAGTGCCGGCCGGCTCCCAGCTTATGGCAGTAGAAAATGCCCGGGTCGAAATACTTACCGTGCGTCATCGTCATGGTGCAGGAATGAAAATTCTGGTCCGGGCATTCGAAGACGCAGCCTTCGTTGACCATCAGCTTCAGGTTCAGCCGGGGGAACTTTTTCCGGACGGCCGCTATGTAGCGCAGGTCGTAGGTCTTCCTCCTGCCGATATTGTAGGAGGTGATGAGGCCGCGGCTGTCCCTTTCCAGCAGCTGGCAGAGCTGGTTTATCGAGTTTATGTCGTTTATTATGGAGATGTTCAGCTTGTATTTGCCGAGCTTCAGGAAGCCGTCGAGTATATGGGTGCCGTTCACGGTTACGAGGTCGGGCTTCAGCGCCTCCGCGGCCCCGGCCAGCTTGCGCATTATGCCGGCGTCGGAGATGCCGTCGAAATTGAAGACCAGGTTGAACTCAATGCCGGCCCGGCCCAGCTGCTTCCTGAATGCCAGCAGGCGGCCCGGGGTTATGTTCGGCGTGAACCGGGCGCTGGAAACGCCCAGCGAGGTGCCGGGTGAGGAATAGACCGACGAAATGTATTTTTTGAACGGCAGCACCACGCCGGGCAAGAAATCCCTGTCGCCGGTATAGCCGACGCTGAACATGCGGTGGTATTTTTTATTGTCTTTGGTCTTCAGCATTTCCGCCGTCCTTCAGCCGCCGTCAGTTCCCGCCGCCGCCTTTCTTGCGCCGCTGCTCGTCCCAGTGATCCACGCGCGGCCGCTCCATCCACCAGTAGCCCAGCTGCTTCATCCGCTCGCTGACTATGGCCAGCGGCTTCTGGTAATTCCCCGCTTTCCGGCGCGGCATCGCCCTGACCAGCCGGTCCAGCTCGGCGTTCAGGGACTTGAGGACGTCCGGCTTTTCACCGGCCAGGTCTTTCTGTTCCTTCGGGTCGTCGGCCAGATTATAAAGTTCGCGCCGCCCGTCGGTCAGCAGCAGCTTCCAGGGGTATTTCCGGGCCCCGATAAAGGGCTCGCCGGTGGTCAGGGAAAGGGTCTGCGCGTAGACCAGCCGCTCCGGCGCAGGCCGGCCGTCCTTTTCCAGCGCGGGCTTAAGACTTATCCCCTGCGCCGCTTCCGGCACGCTGGTACGCAGCAGGTCCAGCACCGTGGGCAGGATGTCCACCAGCTGCGCCCCGGCCTTTACCCGGGAAGCCGGCACGCCCGGCACGCGGATGAGCAGCGGCACGCGGATCCCCTCGTCGTAAAGTCCGCCGTGGAAAGAGCTTATTATGGTGCCGTGGTCCATCAGGGCTTCGCCCGCGCTGGCCGCGAAGATCACGATAGTCTTCTCTTTCAGGCCCAGCGTCTCCAGCCCGGCCAGCAGCTCCCCCGCCTTGCTGTCGGCGTAAAGCAGGGCGCCGTCGTATTGCGAAACTATATGGTCTATGTCCGCGGGCCCCAGCGCGGCCACCTTCTTCTTCAGCTTGAAATCCTCGTACAGCCCGTCCTTGTGTATGCGGTCGGCCAGATAGTAATCCAGCGCCAGCCCTTTCAGCGGCCCGTCGTATTCCCCGGCGAATTTGTTGAGGAATTCCGCCGGGGCCCGGTAGGGCGCGTGCGCGTCGTAGCTGTGCACCAGCAGGAAGAATTTTTTCTCCGCGTTGCCGCGCAGCCATTTGAGCGCGCCGGGGACCGTATCGTTCAGCGTGCCAAAATCCCTGGAGTCGTCGTAGAGCGTGAACCCGCTGTTCAGCCCGAAGCTGCGGTTCAGGAAAAAGCCGCCGGTGTAGGCCGCGGTGGCGTAGCCGCGCTTCTTCAGCTCCCCGGCCAGCGTCGCCGCGTCCGGGGCCAGCCGCGAATTCACGTTCGTCACGCCGTGAGACGGGGGGTAGAGGCCTGTAAACACCGAGGCCGCGCTGATAAGCGACTGGCTGGACTGGGCGAAGGCGTTCTCGAAGACCGCGCTTTCCGCGGCCAGTTTGTCTATGTTCGGGCTGGTGGCCCGCTTGTACCCGTAGCAGCCAAGGTGGTCGGGCCGCAGGGTTTCCAGCAGTATCAGCACCACATTGTAGCCGCCCGGTTCAGCGGCGCCGCCGGCGGCAAAGCACGCCGTCCCGGCGAACAGGATGGAGAAAAAAAGCGCGGATGACCGTAAATTCATAAATATAGCTGCGCCCGCGGCCGGCGCGGTTTGAAACGCCGGTCCCATTGTATTACAATACTTGTTATTATAATACTTTATAAAGAAAAAGCCCCCAATGAAATCAGCCCCTTTTAAGAAGGTCCCGGGTTTGGCGCTGGCCGCCGCGCTGTTGCTCTGCGCGGCGCCCCTGCACGCCGCCGGACCCAACCTGATACTGATCGGCTGGGACACGCTGCGGGCCGACCACGTGGGCGCGCTCGGCTATAAGCGGAAAACCACGCCCAACCTCGACGACTTCGCCGCCGGGTCCGTCCTTTTCACGCGCGCGGTAAGCCCGGCCAGCTGGACCCTGCCGGCCTTCATGTCCGTCTTCACCGGGCTTTATCCCTCGGAGCACGGCCTGACCAACAAATTCAAGCTGCCTCCCGCCGGCAGCCCGGAGCTGGAGCCGGCGGTATTGTCCACCGGTGTCGTCACTCTGGCCGCCGCGCTCAAGGACGCAGGGCTCAAAACGGCGGGCTTCACCGGCGGTTCAGGCGTCGGCGGAGAGTACGGCTTCAGCCGCGGTTTCGAGGTCTACGTGGACAGCCCTAACTTCGCCGGCTTCGGCACCTCTTTCCCGGCTGCGCTGGACTGGCTGAAGAAGAACGGGGATTCCAGGTTCTTCCTCTTCGTCCACGGCTACGACACGCATCCTTTCCGCGACCTGGAGGCCGACGGGAATTACTCTTTTATCGGTAAGGAAGAGGCGGACCTTGTTCCGGGGCTGCGGGCTCGTCACGAAAAGCTGCACCTGGACCTGCTGGACGGGAAGAAGCCCGTTTT
>CAZJUL010000068.1:0-11308 GCA_964549095.1 uncultured Elusimicrobiaceae bacterium | reverse complement strand
ATTAAAGCGGGGTTTAACGCCAAGCCGTCGATAGACGAGCTGTTCCGCGTGCTGCCCCGCGCCGGCACGCTGCTCAACTATTTCATCGGCATCATAGCGCTGCTGTTCGGCTACAACGCTTTCCAGCCGGTCATCTTCCCGTTCATCAAAGATCTTGAGTGGGTATACCAGTCCCTGTTCCTGGCGGTCACCCTTTTCCTGGTGGCCAAGGCGGGGATCCACGTTTACGACACCAGTGAAGTGCTGAGCCGCGCGATAGTCAGCGCGCTGAACCCTTATAAAGAAGTCCAGCCCAAACCCAAGACCGAAGAAAAGAAATAATCCGCCGGAAAACCCCGGCGTGCGTCAGGATCCGGCGCCGTCCGCCGTCTTTTCCGGCGCTTCCGCGCCGGGAGGCAGGGCCGGCAGCTCGAAAAAGAAGCTGGAGCCCTTGCCTTTCTCGCTGGCTATCTGCAGGCGGCTGCCGTGCAGCGCCAGCAGCTCGTTGGAGATCTTCAGGCCCAGGCCGAAGCCTTCCGCCGCTGCCCTGCCTTCGGACGTCCGGTAGAAGCCGGCCGTTATTTTTTTAATATCTTCCAGCGAGATCCCGGGGCCGGTGTCGTCGACGGCGAACAGGATCCTGTTCGCCGGCGCGCCGAAAGGCGTCAGCCGTATCGTTATCGTCCCGTCCTGCGGCGTATATTTGACGGCGTTGCCCAGCAGGTTGCTTATCACCAGCGCCAGCGCGTCCCTGTCGGCGTCCACCAGGACCGGGACCGGCGGCAGGTCCTTGTTCAGCTTTATATTCTTCTGCTTCAGCAGCTCTTCCATCGGGTCGGAGGCTTCCATTGCCAGGTCCCTCAGCGCCACCGGCCTTTTTTCCAGCCGGAACTTGCCGTCCTCCATTCTCGCCTCGTTTAAAATATTTTTCACGTAGAGCTTGAGGTTCTGCTGTATGGCGGCGATCGTCCGGTAGAGCCGCGCGCGGGTTTCCCCGGCCCCCGCCGGTTCCGTTTCCCGGAGCAGGAACAGGGCCGTGAACATGCCGGTCAGCGCGTTGTTGAATTCGTGGCTGACGGCGTGGACCATTTCCGATTTAAGCCTGGCCTCGGCCCGGGTCTTCTGGACCAGGGTCTGTATTTTATCCAGCAGGACCGCGGAAAGCGCGAAGAAGATCAGGCGGACGAGCGCGTTCCAGTAAGGGATGAACGGGTGGGAATAGGCGTGCTCTATTATCCAGTAGTCGGCCAGCAGCCACAGGACGGCGCTGACCAGCGCGGTGGCCAGACCGTATTTGAGCCCGGTGCGCCAGGTTACCAGCAGTATGGGCAGCAGGTAGAAAGAGGAGAAAGAGATCTCATAGCCGGTGAAATAGTCCACGGCCACTATCGCGCCCAGCATTACGGAGGCGGCGGCGAAGGTTTTCGGGGCCGTATCCGTAAGCCGCGCTATTAGCGCCGCCGGCCGGCTCATAACGGCACCGCCGAAGAATTGACGGAATGTGAATAGAAGGCGTTCATGATTATCCTCACGCAGTCACCGGCCTCGTCGATGTTGGCGCTCGGCCGCCGCCAGCAGGAAATCGTCCAGCACCGCGGCCATGGCGGCCGGCGCCGCCGGCCCGGCCGGCACCGTTTCCCGGAACCGTATCGTTTCGGGGGGCAGGCCCTTTATGTCCAGGCGCACCAGGTCGCCGTCCAGCTCTATCAGGCCCGCCGGCCCGCGGACCACGGCGCGGAACCCGTCGGCGTGGTGCCTGCTGGACAGGTGCGCGTGCGCGGCGGCTCCGTCGAAATGCAGCTGCAGGTCCGCCGCTTCCTCGTTCCCGCTTTCTTCCAGCCCGCCGGCGAAGGCCAGCTTCGCCGCCAGCGATCCCGGCTTTTTCCGGACCAGCTCGCGCAGCAGCCAGGCCGCGTCCCAGCCGCAGTCCGCCAGTATGCCGCCCGTCCTTTCCGCCGGCCGCCTCGCTATTTCCACGGCCGCGTAGGAAACGGGGCCCAGCAGACCCGCGTCCAGCGCGCGCCTGACGGTCAGCAGCTGCGGGCATTTCTGCAGCGCGTTCGCCGTGAACGCGCAGCGGTCCAGGCGCGCCGCCTCTTTGCGCACGCGGTCCCAGTCCCTGACCGAAAGGCAGAGGGGCCGCTCGCACAGGACGTGCGCCCTGTTGTCCAGGGCCATCAGGATGTGCTCCGTCCTGCGGGCGCGGGGCGTGTCGATGACGGCGAAGTCCAGCCGCTCTTCTTTCGAGAACAGGTCGCGGGCCCCGGCGTAGGTCCTGATGTCCGGCAGCTGCAGGCCCGCCCGCCGGAGCCGCTCCGGGTCGGCGTCCGCCACGGCCGCCAGCCGGAACTTGTCCGGCCGGCTCAGGAAAGCCGGGAGGTGCACCGCTTCCACGGTTTTAGAAAAACCCAGTATGCTTTCAGCATAATGAACCGCCGGTTTCCGGGACGGGGCTTGATTTTACTATACTAATCTTGTAATAATTATATAATATAGAACTGCTATAGTTATTTTCGCCAATATAGCGGCAGGACGCCGGGCACAGGCCGCGCGGCGGAGGAACCGGAAACTTAATGGGCTCAAACCTTCTACAGATGCTCTTCCCTCCGAAGGAGATCATAGGTATCGATATTGGCGCGTATTCGGTGAAGATAGTGTGCCTGGTGGAAGAAAAAAAGGTGCTCAAGCTGAAGGAATGGGGCCACATCCCGCTTAACATCAAGAACGACGTCCCCCCCGAAGAGCGTAAGGCCATAATAGGCCAGGAGATAAAAAATTTCCTCAAGAAAAAGGGCGTGCAGTCCAAGTACGCCGCCGCCTCCATCTCCGGCAACGCCGTGATAGTGCGCTACGTGAAGCTGCCCAAGCTTTCCAAGAAGGAAGTGGCGCTCACCATAAACATAGAGGCCGAGCCGTTCATCCCGTTCGACATCAAGGACGTCAACCTCACCTATTATATCCTCGGCGACGTGACCGAGGAGGGCCAGCCCAAGATGGAGACCGTGCTGGTCGCCGCCAAGAAGGACGCCGTAAAGGACAAGATAGACATCCTTTCCGAGGCGGGGCTGGACCCGCTGATCATCGACGTGGACTCTTTCGCGCTGGAAACGCTGTACGAGAAGGTGAGCCCGGCCAAGGACGCCAGCGCCGTGCTGATACTGAACATCGGCCACAAGGTGACCAACCTTTCCATAGTCTCGCAGGGCATAACGCGCGTGGTCAGGGATATCTTCATAGCCGGCAGCACCTTCGACAAGGCGATACAGAAGGTCATGAAGATGGACGCCGCCGCCCTGGACAAGCTGAAGAGATCGAAGAAGCTGCTGGTCTCCGACGAGGACAAGGAAGCGGCGATAGAGGATTTCGACAAGGAAGGGATCGCGGCCTCCAAGGCTGCTGGCGGCGTGCTGAAGGACCTCTACGCCGAGATCTCCCGCTCCATAGATTTTTACCTGTCCCAGGGCGTCGACCACTCCATCTCCAAGATCGTGCTGGCCGGCGGCGTGGCGAACCTGGGCAACATCACGAAGTTCATGTCCGGCGAGTTCAAGGTGCCCGTGGAGGTGATAAACCCGTTCACCTTCCTGCCGGACAATAAGAGCGTGCCCAAGGAACTGCTGCCTTCGCTGGCGGTGGCCGCGGGGCTGGCGCTGAGAAAGCTCAAGGATTGGGAATAAGGGGCGCGGGCCCCGCGCGCGGCTTTTAAGAAAGATGATAAAAATTAATCTTATCCCGGTCGAGTACATCGAGAAGCTGGACAAGCGGGCCATCCTGGCCAAGGGCATCCTGATCGCCGTGCTCGCCGTGGCCGTGGTCTTCGTGATCTCCGGCTGGTACTTCAACAAGGCCATGGCGCTGGAATCCAAAGCGGGCCAGCTGGAGACCGAGCTGAAGGGCCTCCAGGGCGACGTGGAGAAGGCGAAGGCCATAGAGGCGCAGATAGCCGAAGTGCAGCGCTACCTGAACTCCATCGCCAGCATCACCCGCGGCCGGATGGTCTATCCCTATTTCATGCAGGACCTGCTGGCCAACCTGCCCGGCACCATCTGGTTCGGCGGCATCGGCACCACCTTGAAAAGCGGCACGCTCAGCGTGACCCTGCCCGTCAGCTCCAGGTCCACCTACGACCTGGCCTACTGGATAAATTACCTGGAGACCGATCCCCGCTACGCGGAAGTGACCCTCGGCCCCATTAACGTCTCCGAAAGCGCGGACGGCAAGACCCTTACCACCGGCGTTACGATGAAGTACACCCCGAAAATAAAATGAAACTGAACAAGGACCAGATCACAAAGATAGTCGGGATCACGATGTTCTCCGTGCTTTTCGGCTACGTCTACGTAGTGTATTTCTGGCTGCCCACTTCCAAGAAGATAGGCGAGAACTCCAAGAAAGTGGAAGCCATACAGAACGACATCGACAAGGCCAAGGCCGCGAAGGCCAAATGCAAGAACCTCGAGAAGACGCTGGCCGACCTCAGCGCGCAGAAAGAGGCGGCCCAGAAAAAGCTGCCGACCGGCAAGAAGGTCCCGGACCTGCTCCGGACCCTGACCGACCTGAGCAAGAAGCACAGGGTGAGCATCAAGCTCATCTCGCCTTTGACCACCGTCCGGGAAGAATATTTCATGAAGGCGTCCTATACCATAGCGGTTTCGGGCGAGTATCACGCCATCGGCAGGTTCCTTACCGCGCTCGGGCTGGAGGAAAGGATCCTTACGATGGAGAACCTGGTGCTTTCCGGCGGCGGCGACACGGTGGTGAACGCGAATTTCATACTTATAGCGTACCAGTACAACGGCTGAACCGGCGGTGAGCGCGCAAATAAAAGGCTGGCGGTTATTATGAGAATCCTGAGCTTATCGGTCCCCCTGCTGTGGCTGGCCCTTACGGACGCAGCGGTTTCCGCCGCCGCGGCTGAAAACTCCGCGGACCTCATCCTGTCCACGGCCGTGGTCACGGTGGACATGGTCTATGCCCCGCCCAGCAAGCGCAGCCCCATGAAGGCCTCCACCATCGCGCAGGACGAGCACGGCCCGAATTCCAAGGCCTCGCTGTCCGACATCGCCAAGGCCACCTTCAGCGTGTACAACCTTTCGCTCACCGGCCTCCTGGAGGACCCCCGCTCCAAGGAAGCCATGCTGATAGACTCCACCACCGGTTTTTTTTATACGCTCAAAGCCGGCAAGCTGCTGGATTCGAAGAAAAAGCAGGTGCCCGGCGTCTCCGGCGTGATAAAAGGCAAGCAGGTAGTCCTGATGACCGAGGATAAGAAGATCCACCAGCTGACCCTGCATAAAAAGGAATAAGAAATGAAAAAAATCATATCTTCAGCGGTAACGGCCGTATTGCTGGCGCAGAATCCCGCGCTGATCTACGCCGCCGAGAACGCCGTAGTGAAATCCGTCAGGGTTTCCGCGGACAGCGTTTACGTTACCACCGACAAGCCGGTCAAGTATAAAGCCTTCTCCCTGGGGGGGGATAAGCTTGTGCTGGAGATCGAAGATTCCAGGCTTAAGACGCTGCAGGAGATACCGGTCAACGGCGTTTTCATAAAGAAGGTCAGGACCGGCCAGTTCAAGACCAGCCCGGTCAGCGTCACCAGGGTGGTGATGGAGCTGGCGCAGAAGGCCGTTTACGAGGTAACGCAGAAAGGGACGGAGCTCTCGGTGGTCTTCGGCGTGAAGCAGGCCGCGCGGCCCCAGCCCCTGAAGGACGCGCCCGCCGCCGTGCCGGCCCAGTCCGCCCCGGTCAAGATCATACCCCCCGATTCCCGGGTCAAGTCCGCCGCGCCGGCGGCGAAGCCCGTGCTGACGCTCAAGGCCGCCGACGTGAACCGCGAAAGCGCGCCCGTCATAGCGCCCAGGACCGCGGCGGCGCGCCCCTCCGGCCTGGCCAGGAACATAATGGACACCCTCTCGCGCGAGCCGATCAGCTTCGACTACAGCGACGCGGACATCCGCGAAGTGCTGAGCATGCTGGGCGCCAAGGCCGGCGTGAACATGATCTACGCCGCCGACGTCGCCGGGACCATCACGATGAACCTGACCAAGGTGCCCTTCGACGAGGCCTTCAAGACCGTGCTGAGCGTGCAGGGCCTCGCGGCGCAGCAGGTGGGCGACAATATCCTGAGGATAGCCACCCCGGCCACCCTGCTGAGCGAGCAGAGCAAGGCCTTCCTGCAGACCAGGGTCTTTTTCCTCAACTATTCCAAAGCCGCCGACATCATGGTGCAGGTGAACGCCGTGGCCGAAGCCGAAGGCAGGAAGTCCAGCAGCGTGATGGACGCGGCCAATAACGCGCTCATCGTGACCGATTCGGCCATGGGGCTGGAGACCACCGCCCGGCTCATCCGGAGCCTGGACCGCGTGCCCAAGCAGGTGGTCATAGAGGCGAAGCTGGTGGAGGTTTCACTGGACAGCTCTTTCGACATGGGCGTGAACTGGGGCTACTCCTCGCTGGACTCCAAGGGCCGCTACGTCGGCATGAACGACTCCAACAACAGCGTCATGGTCAACGGCGTGGCCACTCCTTTCCCGTCCCGCAACGATACCGGCGTGAACCTGACCTCCAAGAACATCTACGGCGGGCTGCGGCTGGGCAGGATAGGCTCCAACTACATCCTGGACATCGCCATACAGGCCGCCGCGAAGAAGGGCAAGGCGAAGGTGCTGTCCGATCCCAAGGTGGCCACGCTGAACAACAAGGAAGCCACCATCAATATCACCAACCAGCTCCCTTACGACACCGCCGAGGTCACCACCACCAACGGCGTCGCGGCCACCACCTATAAGACCACCTACGTGACCACCGGTATCATCCTCAAGGTCACGCCGACCATCAATTCCGACGGGCGCATCACGATGAAGATCAATCCCTCGGTCAGCCAGCCCTCCACGGCGTCCGGCAGCGTGGCGCCGGCGGTGGACACCCGCAGCACCGACACCAACGTGATCGTGCGCGACGGCGAGACCATCGTCATCGGCGGGCTGATACACGATTCGCAGTCGGACGCGGTGTACAAGGTCCCGCTTTTCGGCGACATCCCGCTCATCGGCGCGCTGTTCAGGAAGAAATCCACCAGCCGGTCCAGGATGGAGCTCCTGATATTCGTGACTCCCAAGATCATGGAGGACTGACCCGGAAGATCCGGCCGGGTTTTCCTGTAAGGCTTAAGGCCGAAGGATAAAGGCTGAGGGACGGAAAGAGCCGGTTTTCGCGCGGATTTCGCTTCTATCCTTCAGCCTTTATCTTCCGGCTTTTATCCTTTAGCCTTCCGAAAATCGCCAATGGATAATTCTCAGAGCGGTTCCCAGGCCAAAACCGGTTCCAGCCGCGGTCACGGGGACCTGGCGCCCGCCTTCCTTTTCTTTTCCATACTGCTGCTCGCGCCGGTCCTGCAGGGCTTCTGGAGTTCCCGCACGCAGTTCGTGTTCCAGGCCGCCTGCCTCTTTGCCGGCGGCCTCTGGCTTTTCCGCGCCGCCTCCTCCGTCGGCCTGCCGCAAAGTCTTTCGTCGAAGGACGGCCTCCTGCTGCTGGGCGCGGCCTTTTTCTCCCTGCTGGGCGCGGCACTCAGCCCGGTGCGGCCGCTGGTAATGGCCGACTGGTGGACCTTCTTTTTCGGGCTGTGCGTACTGGCGTCCGCCGGCTTCCTGCCGGAGGGTCGCCGCCGGACGGCGGAGCTGGGCCTGAGGATCTCGGCCTGGGTCATAATGGCCCTCAGCCTTTACCAGGCCTTCGTGCTCAAAAGCCCCGATATTTCCGCCTCGCTGACCAATCCCAACGCGCTGGCCCTGTTCGCGCTGATGCTGATCCCGCTGGCCATGACCTGGCGGGATTATTACCTGCTGGGCGCGCTGGTGATAGTGCTGATCTGGACGCAGTCCCTGGCGGCCCTGCTGGCGCTCCTGGCGGCCGCCGGCCTCTACGCGGCGGATAACGCGCGGAAGAACGATTTCAGGCGGAACTGGCCGCTCTACGCAGTGCTGGCCGTCGCCTGCGCGCTGGCGCTCTGGCAGCTGGAGCCGCGGTCGGTGCTGGACAGGCTGGGCTGGTGGCGGGCCGCGCTGAAGATGTTCGCCGATTCCCCGCTGCTGGGCTTCGGCCAGGGGGCCTTCGCCTGGCTGTACCCCGCCTATCACCGCCCGGAGGCCGCCGGCCTGTCTTCCGTCTACGTGCATAACTATTTCCTGGAGTTCCTGGCCGAGAACGGCGCGCTGGCCGCGGCCTGCTGGTTCTGGGCCGTCTTCTCAAGGCTCAAGGCGGCCGCCGGCCTGAAAAGGTACGCCATAGCCGCCGCGCTGGTGCACTCGCTGGCCGATTTCGGGCTGGCCGTGCCCGCCAACTTTTTCGTGTTCTGCTACATACTGAGCTCACCGCCCGGAGAAAACGCGGCGCCCGCGGCCGTCCCGCCAGCCGGGCGGGCGAAAGCGCTCGCCTTTGCCGCGGTCCTCGCGGCGCTGGCCCTCGTGCACGGGATCCGGAACTTCTACGGGGACCTGCGCCTTGACCGCCTGTACAGGTCAGCACAGGCCGCCTATTCCGCCGGGGACCACGCGCTCGCGGCCGTGACGCTTGAAAAGGCCGCCGCCGCCGCGCCGGGCAACCCGCTTATCCCGCGGCTGCAGGGGCAGGCGCTGCTGGCGGACAGCCTGGCGAAAAAAGACAGGGTGCTGCTTTTCAGGGCCGCCGCCGCGCTGGAGCGGTCGCTGCTTTTAAACCCGTATAATTCCGGCGCCTACAGGGACCTGGAATACCTCTACGGGGTAGCCGGCGCACAGGGGATGCTGGCGGACCTGCGTCAGAGGAAGAGAATATATATTAAGTGGGAAAGGTAATATTAATTATAAGGAGCGATCCCTATCCCGGAGAATAAAGTACAGGCGGACCCGTTGAGCTCAACGGCTGAAAAAAGAGCGCAGGACCTGCGGGCGGCGGCGCCGGCTGTGTTCCTGCTGCTGGCCGCGGCGCTGGGCGGGCTGCGGGACCTTTCCGGGTGGGCCGTTTTTTCGGCGCTGTTCGCCGGGTACCTGCTGGCGTTCGAAAGAAACCGCTCTTATTCGCTCACCCTGCCGCTCGGCCTGCTGGCCGCCTGGCTGGCCGCCGGGCTTTACTTCTCGCCCGAGCCGCTGAACAGCTTCTGGCATTTCTCCAGGTACCTGCTCTTTATGGCTTTCTTCGCTTTCGCGCGCACCCGCGGCGAAGAGGCGGGTAAATTCTGGGCGGGCGCCGTCACCGCGCTGGGCTGCCTGGCCGCAGCCGCGGCGCTGTGCGAGCGCGCGCTGGGCGCGACGCCCGCGGGGATAATCGGCGCCAACCCGAATTACGGCGCCGCCTTCATGGCCGCGGGCCTGGCCGGCGCGGCCGCCTGCCTGCCGGGGAAGAGCGGTAAGGACCGCCTGGCTTACGGCGGTATCGTCCTGCTGCTGGCCGCCGGCATATTGGCGGCGAATTCGCGCGGCGCTTTCCTGGCCGCGGCGGCCGCGGTCTGCTTCCTGCTCTGGCTTAAGAAGGGGCTTGTGCCGGCGCTCTCCCTGGCCGGCGCGCTGGTGCTGGCGGCGGCGCTGCTCCCTGCCGAGCAGCTCGGCTGGTTCTTAAAGCTCCGGGACCCGCGCTCACT
Source organism: uncultured Elusimicrobiaceae bacterium (assembly GCA_964549095.1). GTDB lineage: Bacteria > Elusimicrobiota > Elusimicrobia > Elusimicrobiales > UBA9959 > JAHJSU01. Next base: position 1,713 of record CAZJUL010000068.1, on the reverse strand, counting down.
GGAGCGGATCGGCATCTGGACCTCGGCGCTCGGGGGCATAACCGCGCAGCCGGTTTTCGGTTCCGGGCTCGGCCTGTTCGAGCGGGTCTTCGAGCTCTTCAAGTTCCCGTTCTATAACGGCATCTCCTATTACGGGCATTCCACCCTGCACGCTCACAGCGAACTGCTGAACCTGGCCGCTGAGGCCGGGCTGCCGGCGGCCGCGCTGCTGGCCTGGGCCTGGGTCGCCGGCGTGCTGCGCGGGAAAGGCGCCGGGGCCGGGCCGCGTGACGCGGCGCTGAAGGCGTTCGCCGTCGCCCTGTTCGCCCAGGCCGCCGTGGACATTGTTTTCTATTCCGGTGCGGTTCAGCTCTGCTTCTTCGGCACGCTGGGCCTGCTGGCGCCGCGGGCCCCTGCCGAAGAAGGCGCGGGAAACCGCCGGGGCCGCGCGTGGCTTTACCTTTTCGCCGCGGCGCTGGCGGCCGGGCTGCTGCTGAAGCGCGGCTTCGAACGCGACAGCGCCTGCGCTTCCGCGCCCGGGGCCGCGGGGGAAGCCTGCCTTAAAAAAGCGCTGCGGTTCTCTCCCGGCGACGCCGGGCTGCGCAAGTCCGCGCTGGCCGCCGCGCTCGCCTCCGGCAATTTCACGCGGGCGGCCGCGCTGGCCGACGACCTGGCCTTCATTTACCCCAAAGACCCGTTCCTGGCGGAGGCCGCAGCCGAAGCCCGCTACGGCGGGGGGGACGCGGCCGGGGCCAGGGCCGGCCTGATCCGGGCGCTGGAGCTGGAGCCGGATTTCCTTTCCGCGCGGCTGGGCCTGGCCCAGCTGCTGGCGCGCGAAAAGAACGGCAAGGCGGCTGACGCCGAGTTCGCGAAACTGGACAAGGCGGCGCAGGAACGGCGGCCCAGGCCCAAAACCGCTTACGACAGCGCCCTGCTCTACCTTCCGCAGGCCGCGCACGACGAGATGAAGAAATGGAAGAAAAGATCCACTGGCGGGACTACTGTTTCAACCAGGAAACCGCGCTGAGCGGGAACGCCGTCCGGCTGCTCAAGAACGGCGAAGAAGCTTTCAGCGAGACCCTGCGCGCCCTGCGCGCCGCTAAAAAGACGGCGTTCCTGGAATTTTACGCCTTCGCGGACGACGCCGTGGGGCGCGCCATCGGCGACCTCCTGGTGCAGAAGGCCAAAGAAGGGGTCGCCGTCTACCTTGTTTTCGACGGCGTGGGCTCCATCCTCACCGACAGGGATTTTTTCTCGAAGCTCGCCGCCGGCGGCGTCAGCGTGGCCGAATTCCGCCCCGTGGTGCTCTGGAAGCCCTACTGGAACTGGATCAAGCGCGACCACAGGAAGCTGGTCTGCGTTGACGGCGCGGAAGCCATAGTGGGCGGCTTCAACATAACCGAACAGGAGGCGCCGGTCTCGATGGGCGGCCGCGGCTGGAAGAACGCCTCGGTGCGCGCGGAAGGCCCCGTAGTGACGGCGGTTGAGAACCTGTTCAGGGGATCGTGGGAGGCCAGCGCCAAATTCACCGGGGCCCGCGCCCTGCCGCCGCCGGCCGGCTCGCCGGCGCGCAGGGCCGGCGATATGCACGCCGCCGTGGTCTCCGCCACCGGCATACGCAACTCCAGGTCCATCAGAAGGAGCTACAGCTACGCCATAGACCGGGCCAGGAAATACATCTACATCACCAACGCCTATTTCCTGCCGGACAGGTTCGTCTACCGCCGGCTCATC
>CAZJUL010000067.1:8511-11346 GCA_964549095.1 uncultured Elusimicrobiaceae bacterium | reverse complement strand
TATGGCCGCCAGGTCCTTCTTCCTGGCCTCGTCGGCGGCCTTCAGCCCGTCTTTGAGGCCTGCGGCGGTTTCTTCCACTAATTTGCGGTCGTTCCTGAAATCCTCGTTAAGTTTTTTGACGTCCTTTTCTATCTTCGCGAACTCTTTCGCTTTTTTCAGGAAGTCTTTCTGCTTGTTCGCTTTTTCGTACTGGTCCTTAATGGCGTCTATGCGGGCCTGGTAATCCTTGAAATCGGCTTTCTCCATCAGGGCGGCGTAGTCCGCTTCGTATTTTTTGCTGAGCTCTTCGTAAACCTTAATGGAACCGAGCGAGTCCGCCGAGACCTGCAGGTCCTTGGCCGCCCCGGCCTTTACATCCTCGTAGCGGTCCAGGGCCATATCTTTGGAGCCTTCCTTCAGCTCCGTAACGGCCGCGGAGGTTTCTTCTTTGACGAAGGGAAGTTTCGCGGAGGTCTTGCGGGGCGTGCCGAACTTGAGCCCGGCCAGCGACGCCTCGTCTATTACGAATTTCTTTTCCAGCAGCGGTTTGCCGGCTATATTGAACTTCAGCTCGGAAAATTCGGCCAGGTTCGCGAATTCGTTCTTCGGGTCGCCCACCGTCACGCCGGCGACATATAAAGAGGGATGGATGAAAGAGGTGCGGACTTTGGCTATCTCCGCTTTCGCGCCGACGCCTTTCTCCAGGCTTTTTATCATAGACCATTTGAGCAGCGGGTCGAAGGCAAAGAAGAAGAAAGCCCAGATAAGGACCAGGAAGATGAACCGCGGCAGTATGTATGACCAGCGCATCATTTAAAGTACCAGTCGAACAGCCAGGAAGCCTTCATCGCTTTTACGATCTTTGAGCCCATTATCTTTTCTTTGAAGGACGCGTTGTAGTAAACGCCGAACTTTTTACCGGCCAGGTAGACCGGGAAGAAAAAGACCAGCCCGAGCACGAGGCCGCCGACGAGAACGGTGTTGTTGAAACCGGTCCAGGGGGCCACGGGCATATTGTAAAGCTTCGTGAAAAGGGGCGTAAGGGACGGGGCGGTGAGGATGAAATAGCCGATAGGGTCGGTGAGCTTGTCCACCAGCGGGTTCATCAGGGTCATCGCCAGCATGGCCATAAGGGCCATAGGGATGTTGACGCGCAGCGCCATCAAGAGGACCAGCAGCAGCTGGGCCGTGAGGTTGGCTTTCGGCAGCAGCCCAATCAGGAAGCCGAGGGCTATCCCCCCCGCTATCTGTCTGGGCTCCGTTTCAGCCGTAAGGCCGCTGATGAACTGGCGCAAAAGACTCAATGGGTTCATGTTAAGGTATATTAAATATAGCTAATATGTCCCGCTTTATTCAATTGCGCGCCTTAATTGCTATAATTAAAACCGGGCGTTATGAAAATACTTATTGCCGAAGACGATCTAATGGTGCAGGATATGCTCGCCACTTTCCTGGCCGACCTGGGCCACGAAGTGAGGGCGGTGGATAACGGCTCCAAGCTGGTGCAGATGGCGCTGGAATCCGTGCCGGACCTCATCCTGACGGATATGCATATGCCGGAAATGCGCGGGGATTCGATGATAGCCATGCTGGAGATGTACGCCCCCCTGGCCGGCGTGCCGGTAGTTATGATCACCGGCGCCTGCGAACGGGATATCAAAGAAGCCGGCATCCCGGAAGGCATCCCCATAATTTCGAAGCCGATAGATTTCGACAAGCTCACAGCGCAAGTGGAGAAGGTGGCCGCGCGCCTGGGCAAGTAAGCTCTGCCGGTAGGACGGAATAAAAAACCCCGCCGAAGCGGGGTTTTTCATTGGGGCCGCCGCTGCGCGGTTTATTTCCCGTCGTCGTGCTCGGAGGGCCTGGGCTGGTCCTGCTTGAGCGACATTATAAGCGCCGCTATGGAGGCCACGACCTGCTTCGGGTAGACCTTGGTGTCCACGTTGCCGCTGATATCACGCTCGTCTATCAGCAGGTAGATCCCTGTGTCGCGGATATAGAAGGAGAAGCCGTCCATGAAGCGCTTGCGCAGGTCCAGGCGCACGCGGACGGAACCCGCGGCGGCGCCTTCAACTTCCACATCGCCCTCGATGGTGTAGTCCCCCGCCCATTCCCGCAGGGTCAGGTTAGTGCGGCCGGCCCGGAGTTCGTAGCGGTCCGAGAAGAAATTGCTGATGCGGCCGAATTCGCGGTCTCCGTTGACGGTCATTTCGGCTTCGTAGTCCTTGTCGAAGACCTTGCGCAGGTTGACCTCTATCCGGCTGAAGGGGTCCGAAGCTTCCATGGCGTACCAGCCGGTGTTGGACCGCATAGTGAGCCAGATGCGCTCGTCGGCCTTAACCGCGCCGGCGTCCTTGCGGGCGGGCTCCTTGTCCAGCCGGGCGGCCAGGCCCAGCGAGATGACGGCCGCGATGGCCTTCTTGGAATAGTAGGCCGTGTCGTAGCTGCCGTTCACGCCGTTGCGGTCCATGTTCAGGTAGAGGCCGGTGCCGGAGATGTTGAAGGAGAGGTCGTCGGAGTTCTTGTAGAACTGGAGGTTGATGTACTTGCTCTGGTTGCCGTCGTCGCGCACTGTGCCGGAGACGCTGTAATTGCCGCCGAACTCGTTCATGTTCAGGTAGGCGCCTGCTCCGGAGAGCTGGAAGTCCTTGTCGAAGTTCCGGCGTATGGTCAGGTAGTCGTACTTGATGTCGGCCTTGATGGTGGCGTCGTACTGGCCGTCGAAGACGCGCTTCACGCGGGTCTCGACGCGGGCGGAATAATCGACGGCCTCCGCCTCGTGCCAGGACGGATTGTTCCGTATGGACATCCAGAGGTGCTGCTGCGGGGCTTTGGCTTCCGGCGCTGCGGCTTGGG
>CAZJUL010000067.1:5890-8501 GCA_964549095.1 uncultured Elusimicrobiaceae bacterium | reverse complement strand
AGCCTGTTGAGTTCCACGGCGTACACATTGGACGCCAGGGATAAGGTAAGGGCTAAATATAACGCGGTTTTCATTAGTCGCTCCTGCAAAAGTATTTGCTGTACATATTATAGTCCCGTTTTGGTTCGCTTTGTAAGGGCCTTAAGGTAAAAGGACCCGTAGGCCGTTCGGCCTATCGTCCCGTCGTGAAATTGTTGCTATAATTGGAATATGCCGATGCTCGAAATACTGCTCATAGCCGTGGCGCTTTCGATGGACGCCTTCGCGGTGGCGCTCGCGAGCGGCGCCTGCATGAAAACCCCGGACCTGAAGAAAGCGCTGAAAATGGGGCTGTTCTTCGGCGGTTTCCAGACCCTGATGCCGGTGCTGGGCTGGCTGGCCGGCGTCGGCATGAAGAACTTCATAGCCGGCGTGGACCACTGGATAGCTTTCGGCCTGCTGGCGCTGGTGGGCGGCAAGATGATCTATGAAGCCGTGAAGCCGGGGGCCGGGGCGGAATGCCCGTGCGAAGACCGGTCCTTCGAGACCAGGGCGCTGTTCATCCTGGCGGTGGCCACATCGATAGACGCGCTGGCGGTGGGCATAACTTTTTCTCTGCTGAGCGTTTCCCTCCTGCTGCCGGTGGCCGTCATCGGGCTGGTCACCTTCTCGCTCACGGTGGCTGGCGTGAGCATAGGGATCAAAGGCGGGCGATTGTTGGGGAATAAGGCGGAAATACTCGGGGGCCTGGTCCTGCTTGGTATCGGCGTGAAGATCCTATTTGAACATCTTGCCGGCTGAGCGGCCGGCCTCTATCTGCGTGAGCACCTTTTCAGTGTCACCCCGCGCGAACTCCGGTTTGCGCAGTTCCCACCCCACGGCGATCAGCCGCCCGGCTTCGAAAAAAAGCGGCGTATACCCGGAAGAGTAGACTACCCCCAGTTTCGACGCGTTGACCGAGGTCCTGTAAAAAAGGAGCTCTATTTTGCGCTGGCCTATGTTGTGGACGGACTTCGCGGCGGCGGAGCCGAGGTCCCGCGTTACGTCCCCGATAGCCGTGCCGAGCGGGACCGAGTTAAGGTAGTTCTGCGTGCGGAGGGTGCGCAGCTGTTTGGAGCCGCCGCAGCCGGCGGGCAGCGCGGCTAAAGCGAAGAGCAGGATCGCCGTCAGCGTGCGCCTCATTTGTCTTCTTTGCGTTCTTTGGAGGCCATCTCGGCGCGCATCGCGGGCGGCATGAAGTCGCGCTCGGAATACTTCTTTTTCGGCGGGGCGGGCGGCGGCTGCGGGGCCGCCGGGGCTGCGGCCTGGTGGTTCCGCGAAGGAGCCTGCTGATGCGCGGCCGGGCCCGGCTGCGGAGCCGCCGGTGCGCGCGGCGGCTCGTGCACGCGGGAGGCCGTATCGGCCCCCTCCCCGGCGGAGATTTCATTGCTGGCCCCTATCATGAAGGAAGCCAGCGCCAGTACTACGAAGAACACGGACATTATCTGCAGCCCGTCGCCCAGCGGCTTCTGGAAAAGCGGGAACACGCCGCCTTCCCCGTTTTTCAGGAGCTGGCCCAGGGACATCATCCCCAGGCCTATCATCAGGTTAAGCCACCAGGGCATCTTTATAAGGGTGAGAAGCGGTGATTCTCGCATAATTTCTGCCGGACGCGGCCGCGTCTAGAGGTTGAATTTTTTTATGGCGGTCTTGGTGACTTTAAGCCTGTACCAGTGGCCCGGCTCGCAGTGATGCGGCGCGGTGTGAGCTTCTTTGAAGCCGAACTGGATATGGCAGCAGATGGTGACAAGGTTGTCGTCGTGGCAGCTGTACCAGATGTCCTTAGCGCCGTGGTCTATTGCGTAGCGTATGCGGGCCTTGGTCAGGGCCTTTCCCAGGCCCTGCTGGCGGAATTCCGGCTTGACGCGCAGGGCGTCCATTATCCATTTGCCGTCTTCTTTGTAGACCACGGCGTGGCCCACTATTTCCCTGCCGTTATAGGCGGCGAAATAGGCGTGGGAGCATTTCAGGTTGTGTTTTGTCGGGGGATTGTCGGCGTAAAAGGCGTTGAACTGGCGCTTCCAGTCGCGGTCCTCCGCTTCCACCCGGCGGATGTCTATCTGGGGGTTGTTCAGGGCCATGCAATATTATAACAAAGCATCATACTGATTACAGGTGTCCCCGGCACTATTCCGCCATAGGCCCTCTGGCAGGGCGCCCGTAGGCCCAAAGCCTCTGGCCGGGGTGGCTGCCTGCTGGTATTATATATATGCGCAGATATACCCGCGGCCCGTCCGCGGCCTGCTTTATATTCCGGAGGTTCACAGGTGAAAAAGTCGTTACACGCGGTTGCTTTGGTAATACTCTCCCTTTCAGCCCTATCCGCAGCGGATTTCTCGAAGCTGGAAACCACAGGCGCCAAAGACCTGGCCGCGCAGCCGGCGGCCCTTACTTTCGAGCTGCCCGCGCCGCCTCAGCCGGTTGCCTATACCCAGGCCCCCGTTTTCGACCGCTACGACTATACCGGGATACCGCTTTATGTCTTTACCGAGACCACGCGGGTCAGCAATGTGCTGGTCAAGGCGATAGATACCGTCAATTACACGCTGGACGTGGCGCTTTACAACCTGCAGCTGCCCGACGCCGCCCAGGC
>CAZJUL010000067.1:5566-5845 GCA_964549095.1 uncultured Elusimicrobiaceae bacterium | reverse complement strand
AGTGCGGGTGATGATAGATTACGATCACGTGTTCCCGAACGTGGGCAGGGACATCAAGTACCTTATCGACAGCGGTATGGACCTGAAGGTGATGAAGGGCCGCGGCGGTTCCGGCTCCATGCACAATAAATACGCCATTTTCGACGGCACAGCCCTGCAGATGGGCTCGGCCAACTGGACCGGCTTCGCCCAGGACTCCAGCTACGAGAACATGATGTTCGTCTACGACGGCGCCGTAATAAACGGCTACCAGGCTAATTTCGAATGGATGTGGCAGCA
>CAZJUL010000067.1:5032-5556 GCA_964549095.1 uncultured Elusimicrobiaceae bacterium | reverse complement strand
CGCCGACCCGAACCCCTCGGTCAATTTCAACGGGACCCTGTTCCCGAAATATATCTTCTCCCCCCGCGGCAATACCGAAGCGACCATAGCCCGCGCCATAGATACGGCCCGCTCCTCGGTGGATGTGGCGATGTTCACGCTGACCTCGCGGCCGATAATGGACGCGCTGCTGCGGGCCGGCTCGCGCGGCGTAAAGGTGCGGCTCACCCTTTCGGCCGGCTCCAAGTTCCCGTTCTTCAAGGAAGTCGCGACGAAGCGGATACCGCTGAAATTCCTGGAAGGCCGCCTGGAGAAGGGCGTGATGCATAATAAGTACGCCGTCCTGGACGGGAAAATGCTGATAAACGGCGCCTACAACTGGTCGGACACCGCAGAACAGCTGAACGCCGAGAACGCCATCTTCACCACCGACCCCGCTTACGTCGTCCCGTACCTGCAGGAATACAACAAGCTCTTCGGCCTGGGCAAACCCGGCTACAACTGAACCGCTTCCACACGAAAGTGAAAAAGCCCCGGAAGGGGCT
>CAZJUL010000067.1:0-5022 GCA_964549095.1 uncultured Elusimicrobiaceae bacterium | reverse complement strand
ACGGTTCTTTAACGCGTCCGCGCGGGTTGTGCGGCGCCGGGGTGGTTCCAGGGTATGGATTGCAGCTCGCTCTTTATGTAGTGCAGTATGGCCGGGGCGAGCATTATGCCGGGGATGCCCATTACCGTGTTGCCCACGAGTATGGCTATGAGCATCTGCCACATCGGCAGGTTGATGCTGGAGCCCATGATCTTGCTGTTCAGGAAATACTCCAGCTTGTGGATCAGGATCAAAAAAGCCAGCGCGAGCAGGGCCTTGTTCAGCGAGAGGCCCAGCGCGGTTATAACGATGACCGTGTTGGTGACGATGTTCCCCACTACGGGCATTATGCCAATGATGAACGTCATGGTGGTCAGAAAAGCCAGGTGGGGCATCGCTATGGCGTAAAGGAACAGCGCGGTCAGAACGGTGTTTATGCCGGAGATAACGACCTGCGCGCCGAAAACCTTCTCGAAGCTGTACATGAATTTCCGTATGCGCTGGTTGGTCTCCTGGCGGACCGCGTCGAAAAGGTTGGGCTCGTACCTGGGGGTGCCGGCCCCGAGGAAAAAGAGCACGGCCGCCACTATGCCGATGACTATGTTGAAGACCTGCAGCGTCAGCAGGGTGCTTTCCCAGGTGATGCGCATCGCGTTGCCCAGGATCTTGCTGTTTACAAGCTCGCGGAAGTCCTGGAAGTTCGCGAACGGGAGCTCCAGCCCGTATCTCTGGGCGAGGTTCAGGATCTGCGGCAGCGCGCTTTCCATTATGTCCGGCAGGGTGAGCAGCGTGGTTTTGACAAAACGCAGGAAGATCACCAGTATGGCCGAGGCCGCGATAATGAACCCGATCGCCGCCAGCCAGCGGGCCGCGGCGGCCGGCATGCGTCCTTTGAAGGTCCGCGAAAGCGCTTCCATGAACATGAAAGAGAACAAGGCTACCAGGACCACGTAGCCCATGCGGAACACCAGGATAGCGACAAGCAGCAGGGCCATAAGGCCATAGGATATTTTAGCGGCTTTTGTCATGGTTAAAAGAGGATAGCATTTTTTTTGTTTCCCCGCGCTACCCCGCCAGTTCCCCCGCCTGCGGCCGAACTGGTATAATAGTCGAAGCGATATGGTAAAAAAGACATTTTCCTTATTGGGCGTTCCGGTAATTCCGGTTTTGTTTTTGTGCGCTTTTTCCGGGACCGGCGTCTGCCAGCAGCAGCCGGCCGCCGCGCCCCCCGCGCAGGAAGAGCCCGGGGCCCCGCCCCCGGCGGAAGAGCCCGCTCCGCCGCCGCCCCCGGCTGAACACCGCATTGACAAGCTGGAAAAAAAGGTGGAGAAGATAGACAAAAGGGTGAAGCTGGAAAAGGGCGGCGCGTCCGCACCGGCGCCGGCCCCCGTTCCGCAGGTGAAGCAGCAGCCGCTGGCGGTCACGCTGGTCAGCAAAAAGCAGGACATGAAAGGCGAGGTCCTGGGCATCAAAATGGTGCTTGAGTTCCGCAACCTGCTCAATTACAGCATCAACGGTTTTTCCGGCACGGTGGTCTTCAAGGCCGAGGGAGCGAAAGGCGTCTATATGCGCAAGATGGCCTACGGCCACGCCATGGCCCCCGGCGATACGGCGCAGATAGAGATGTACATCAGCAGCGACGAGGCCAAGCAGTACCTGAAGTTCGTAAAAGCCAAGGTGGTCAACGTCGCGCTGGTGAACCAGAAACTTTACGAGTAAGACGGCCGCTCCCCCCGCACCGGCACCCTGAACTTTCCTTCGCCCCCTGACCCGCTGATTGACAATTTATCCGCTCTTTTCTATTCTGTATCCTTATGTCTTCGAACGACCTGCGCGCGAAGCAGCTGGAAAGGCTGCGGAAAGAAGAGCTGGACGTCCTCGTGATCGGGGGCGGGATCAACGGGGCTGTCTCGGCCCTGGCGCTTGCCGCGCACGGCGCCCGCGCGGGGCTGATAGACCGCGGGGACTTCGCCTGCGGGACCAGCCAGTCCTCGTCCAACCTTATCTGGGGCGGGATAAAGTACCTGGAGCACCTGGAGTTCCCGCTGGTCTGGCATCTCTGCGCTTCGCGCAACCGCCTGCTGGACCTGTTCCCCGGTTCCGTGCGCGAAGTCCGCTTCCTGACCCTGCCGGGCCGCGTGCTGAAGCAGTCGCTGCCTTCGCTTTACGCGGGCACCTGGCTGTACTGGCTGCTTGGCCGGTGCAGGACCCGGCCGCCGAAACTGGTTCCGCGCTCCGCGATGGCCGACCGCGAACCGGCGCTTGACGGCAGCGCGCTGAAGCACGGGCTGGAATACTCCGACGCCTGCCTGCCCGCCACCGACGCGCGGTTCACGCTGGACTTCGTATTCGCCGCCCTGCGCTCGGGCGCGGCCGCCGCCAACTACGCGGAGGCCGTATCCGCCCGGCGGGAGGCGGACGGCTGGCTGGTCCGCGTCCGCGACCGCGCTTCCGGGACGGAATTTGAAGTGCGCAGCCGCGCGGTGATCAACGCCGCCGGCCCCTTCGCCGACGGCGTGAATTCACTGCTGGGCGTCTCCACCCGGTTCCGCCACGTATTCTCGAAGGGCGTGCACCTGATAGTCCCCCGCCTCCAGCGGAAAGAGGAAGTGGTGACCATCTTCGCCGCCGACGGCCGCCCCTTCTTCATCCTGCCTTTCGGCGACCTGACCATGATAGGCACTACGGATACGCCGGTAGAGGACCCCGCGGCCGCGATCACGGACGAGGACCGCGCTTTCATCCTGCGCGCCGCCAACACTTACCTGAAGCCGGAGCGCCGCCTCTCCGAGAGCGACATCATCGCGGAGCGCTGCGGCGTGCGGCCCCTGGCGCTGGAAAAAGGAAGCAGGGCGGCAACGGACTGGATGGCGCTGTCGCGCCGGCACAGGCTGGAGACCGACGGAGAGGCGAAGGCGCTCACCATCTTCGGCGGCAAACTGACCGACTGTCTTAACGTGGCCGAGGAAGTCGTCGAAGAAGCCCGGCGGCTGGGCTTCAAGCTTAAGCCGCGCGATCCTTTGTGGCACGGGGCGCTGAAGACCGTGGGGCGTGGCCCGGCGGACGCGGCGGCGGCGCTTATCGAACTGGGCGGCGAGCGCTACACGCGCGCCGATGTAGAGCGCATGGCCGCGGAGGAACTGATAGTCACAGGCGAGGATTTTCTGCGCCGCAGGACCGCGCTGGCCCTGAAAGCGAAAAAAAACGCCATCCGGGAACATCCCGGGGTCAAAGAAGCCTGCGCCATGGTTTTGGGAAACAACCCTTCCCCAGCGCTATAAAGGAGTATATATGAATACCGACGCATTGATGGAAGCCGCCCTGGCCAGTCCGAAAGACGCGGGCACGCTTAAGCGGATAGTGCTGCGCCAGCCGGACAAGACGCACCTGACGCCTTCAAGCGCCGTCATCAGCGCCGCCAGGGGCGTGGAGGGCGACCGCTGGAGCCTGCAGCCGGCCCCCGACCTGTCAATGCAGGTTTCCCTGGTGAACGCGCGCTTCATAGACGCCACCGGGGGCAGCCCGGAGCGGGCCGCCCTTTCAGGCGACAACCTGGCGGTGGATCTTAATATCGGGGCGGAGAACCTGCCCGTCGGCGCGCGGCTGCGCGTGGGCGCCGCAGTGCTGGAGCTCACCGACCACCCGCATACGGGCTGCAGCCTGTTCGAGCGGCATTACGGCAAGCCCGCCCGGGACCTTGTGGACTCGGCGGAGGGCCGCGCCCTGCGGCTGCGCGGCGTCTACGCCCGCGTTATCTCCGGCGGAGAAGTCAAGCTGGGCGACCCGGTCGCCAAAGAACCCGCCTGAACGCGGGTCCGCGCGCTCCCCTCTCAGAGCATCTTCAGCACTTTCTTGATCTCGCTGAGTATCTCTTCAAGACTGGCCGTCTTCAGGAAGGTCCCGCGGCAGGCGGGAAGCTTCTTGAAGCTGTCTATCAGTATGGGTTCGGTCATCATCGAAGAGATGACCAGGAAAGGGATCGAGGCGGTGTTGCGCATGTAGCCCAGCGTCACGGCCACGTCGTAGCCGTTCATGTCTCCGAGCTGGTAGTCGAGCAGCATCAGGTCCGGGTTGACCCTGCCGGCGGCCTTTATGGCCTCCTTGCCGCGCGGGGCCAGCGCCACTTCGAACCCGGAGTCGGAAAGGAATTCGAAAAGCAGCTGCGCGAAACCGGGATCGTCCTCCACTATCAGTATCTTCATGATATCGCCGCGCTCCGGGCGGGGCCCGTCAGGCCTGGCGCTACTGGAGCAGGGCCTCCTTGATCCTGGCCAGTATCTCCTCGAACGGCTGCGACTTGAGCAGCGTGCCGCGGCAGCTGGGGAGCTTCTTGAAGGCGTCTATCAGCAGCGGGTCGGTTACCAGCGCGGACAGGACCAGGAAAGGTATCTTGGCCGTGTCGCGCATGTACTTCATCGCCATGGCCACGTCGTAGCCGTTCATGTCGTCCAGGTGGTAGTCCAGCAGTATCAGGTCCGGGCGGAATGAGAGGGCGGTCTTTACCCCCTCTTTCGCCGTGGGGACGACGTTCGTATGGAAGCCCGACTGCTCCAGGAAGTCGGAAAGCAGCGTGGCGTATTCGGCGTTGTCCTCTACCAGCAGTATCTTCATAATTGTCAGGCCGGGCGCGCGGCTATTTCTCCAGCACTATCCAGTTCTCGGTGAACTGGGCCAGGCTTTCCTTGAAGGCCTTGTACCGCGGGTACTCCGCCGGCTCTATCTGCGTCAGGTCGCGGCGCAGCTCCTGCGAGAAGGTCAGGGTGCCTTTGTCGTCCCTGTAGGCCGCGGAAAAGCTCTGCCCCGCGGCGCCCGCCTTCAGGTCCTCCGGGACGTGGTAAAGGCTGAACCCGGGCGGCAGTTTGACGGTGACCGTGCCCGAGACGGTGTTCCGCGAGTACCAGAACATCGGCAGTTCGCGCTCGGTCTGGCTGACGTTGCCGGCGGAATAATCCAGGCCCGGCAGCTTGAAGATCATGTGCCTGCCGGCCGTCATGGCGTAGCCCTTCACCCCGTAGGAAACCCTGAAGCGCAGGTCTTTGGAAA
>CAZJUL010000066.1:5462-11718 GCA_964549095.1 uncultured Elusimicrobiaceae bacterium | reverse complement strand
GCGGCATAGGCATAATGAACATAATGCTGGTGAGCGTCACCGAGCGCACGCGCGAGATAGGCCTGCGCAAGGCGCTCGGCGCCAAGAACTCGGATATATTAGGCCAGTTCCTTATAGAGGCGGTCACGCTCTGCCTTATAGGCGGGATGCTGGGCATAGCTCTGGGTTTCGGGCTGGGCTGGGCGGCCTACTTCTTCATCAAGGTCCCCCCAACGCTGGGCGCGGGCACCATCGCCTTCGCCTTCACTTTTTCCAGCCTTATCGGCATCAGCTTCGGTTTCTGGCCCGCCCTGCGCGCGGCTATGCTGGACCCCATCGAAGCGCTGCGATACGAGTAATTCCCGAAAATGATCCCCCCGCCCGGCCGGCACGATACAGTGTCGGCAGCCTCCACTCTGCGGATGAAAATCCTCTAATTCACACCAGCCTGCCAAATATTTTGATAATATGCCTTTCACGGGCATCCGGGGCAAAAAATTCTGGCTGATTTTCCTGCCGTTACCTGTTCTACTGAATTGTGCTTCGCACCAACGATAATTGCCACTATGTTTACTACGTATAAGATCGTAAACAGGTGGTTCTTATTTGTTTGTAACAAGCGGGAGTTCTATTGTTTGATACAGGTTATCCCTGTCTATTGTGGGATGTTGAAGACCACCGGTCTCAGCAGGCACGGCGCCGGTCACAAAAGCGCGCAGCTCGTTAGAATCTATTTTCCCATCGCCATCCGTGTCAGCAGCTCTGCTGGTCAGTGCGGAGATAACGGCCTTCGTAAAGAAACCGTTCTGGATGGCGGAGCTTTCATACGAGATCTCGCCTCCTCTTGAGGAAGAGAACACGATAGTTCCGGTCCTGCGGGAGAGGTCGCTATATATGAGCCTGTTTTTCTCATACACATTACTACGCTCTTCCTTTTGTACATTGCCGCGGGATATCTTTGGTTTACGATAAGTACGCGGCTTTAACCCCCGGGTATTGGCCGCAGTATAGTATTGTGTATAAGTGTCTTCGTCTATTTCCCCGGAGTCGCATGTGTCCAGCAGGAAAAGTTTTCTGCGGGGCTTGATACCGTTCAGCAGAGCCTCTATGGATTCAAAGTCCACACCCGTACCTGCTAGGTCGTCCATGTTGGTTTCATGGGCGACAAAATAATATCTGGCGTCCCTTCCTTTGTTGTGGCCGCCATGCCCCGAAATAGCCAATATAACGGTGTCGTCGACTCCGGCTTTCTCCAGGAAGCTTTTAGCGGCCTGGATCGCTTTAGCTGTGACCGCTTCGTTTAATAAGATCTTTTTATGGATGACCGGATAGGGATACCTCCAGTGCATCTTTGAAACAATGTTCCCAAGGTCCTGTACATCCTTAGCGGCATAGTCGAGGTTTAATGTCGGGTCCTTGTATTTTGAGATGCCGAAAGCCAGATAGTATAGCGCGCTTTGTGGATAGGCGCTGTAATCCGCGTTGACCAGCGGGCGATAGGATTCTATGCCGACGCTATTCATGACGGAAAGTTCGATCCTATTCCTGCCCAAGGTCAGTTCAATATTCTCTGAACCTTTGAAGGAATTCCCGCGTATTTCTTTCCCCGTGGGGCCGAAGAACGGAACATTGTTGACATAGATGTTATAGCATTGAAGTGGATACTTTCTATCGGAAAGAAAAAAACCGATATTAACGGATTTTCCGTCCTGGCGCGCCGCGGTGATCCTTGCTTCAGGCATATGAAGTTCCGAATTCAAAGATGCTTCGGTCAGCCCTAATTTCTTGAGTCGTTTCTGATAGAGCAGATTATAATAACTTATCCTTTCCGGTGTACCGAGCCCCATCCGTTCAAGTATCAGATCGGGTCTATTATATCTAACGGCAAGCTGATCCATGCCGTACGCTTTCAATCCTTTGACCATCGCCACCAATTTCCCGCCGTACGGAGAAGCGTCGAAGTAACCATCCGGAGCATACATAATCCAATCGTTTGTCATGGAGGGATAATTAAAAGGCGTCCCGTCCGGAGCGCTCACGACCTGGGGAAGGTTGGTGCTGAACATTGAGAAGTATGTCCCAATCTTAAGGTTCCAAAGATTAATTATTCCGTCAATGAATCCGACCGCGAAGAATTTCCCGTCCGGACTGAACGTCCCCTGGGTCGATAAATAACTGCCTTTTAGGGTCCTGACGAGATTTCCCTCCAGATCCAAAATCTTTATGTCTTTCCCCTCGGGACCGGTGGCTATATACTTACCATCGGGGCTAAGTGACATTTTGGCAAAGGACAGCCCCTTGCGCGTTGGCACTTTTCTAATGATACGAACAAGAGTTCCCTCGGTGTTCCAAAGCGCTATCTGGCCTGAGGTATTCTCAGAAATAATATGTTTGCCGTCCGGCGTAAATGCAAGACTGTCGAACGCCTCAGGTGGATACCCGGCATCTATGGTTCTGACAATTTTCCCTTTTAGGTCCCACAGTTTAATCGCATTATACTGTCCAGTGGCGATAAATTCTCCGTCCGGGCTGAACACTGCGGTTAATATCCGACCGGAATCATCATGTAGGGCCGTGATAAATCTTCCGTCCATCCTCCAGAGACATACAGGGTCGGCTCCGTGATCGGTGCCGGCCAGGGTGGAGGGTCTTATCAAGGTCCTGATATTATTGCCTTGCAAGTCCCATAATCTCATACTGCTGCCAGTGGAAAGAAGATGTCTACCATCCGGACTGAGGACCGATTTGATAGACCCTGAAGCGGCAATAATGTATTTACTGTCCAAACTGAACGTTAGTTCCGTATGGCTCCCGGTTCCCCCAATAGATCTGATAAGATTCCCTTCCATGCTCCAAAGGTTGACCGGCTCCCTACGGAATCCGGAAGCGAGATATTTGCCATCCGGGCTGAACGCTACGCTGACGATCGAGCCGATGGGCAGGTGCTCCCCGGTCTCTAGGCATCCCTCATTCAATTGGGATTTGGACGCTGGACGCATCCCGTATATTCTTGTGGCGCCATACCGTTGCGGCGCCAAATGGACGGAGGCCGCTACAAGGTTCCCCTTCAGGTCCCATAGTCGGGTTGTCTTATCGGACGACCTGGATATAATATGCCTGCTGTCCGATGAGAATAACACGCTCAGAACGGGGCCGGAAGGATTTCTAAAGGTTTTGAGGAGTTCCCCGCGTAAATTCCACAGTTTTATTATACTATCGCCGGCGCTGGAAACAAGATATTGGCCGTCCGGGCTGACTCCTGCGGTCTCCAACTCGCCGGAACGGGCCTGAATATTATTGATCAGTTCCACCAAGCTGACGTTATTAACGGGATCATTCAGCGCTTTTCCGCCCGGGTTGAGGCGCCCATTTTTGAAAGAGGTATAGTACAAGAGGGACGGACCGGGATGGCCTTCGAAGGCTTCGACAACACCATGCTGTATCTTCAGAACAAGCGTGTCGGACGTTGATTCTATGAATATATATTCGGCATCAGAGCTAAAGGAGATGTCTTCTGGGTGTTCCCAAAATCCCCCATAGCTCCTGATAACCTCTCCCAGCAGGTTCCAGAGTTTCACTGTCCGATCCTGCGATCCTGATATAACATGTTCCCCGTCGGAGGTAAATGAGACGCTGACTACCCGGCTTGAATGCTCTTCAAAGATCCTCAGGAGCGTGCAGTGCTTGGTAAAGAGTTTGATCCTCGAATCATCCGAGCCCGATACAAAGTATTCCCCGTCCGGGCTGTACGACCGGACTCTCTCTTCGGATATCCTGTTCTGGGGGACCACCTCGAAGTCGGAAGCGGTATCATTGCTCGGGGGCAATGCCTTCATCGTCCCGGCCAGCGCGAGCACCAACAATTCAACGATACAAGCGATCAAGTGTTTTCGGATCGGCATAATGCTTTATTATCCGGCTTCAATACAGAGTATCGCTACCGCTAAGAAATGGCAGGGAAGACGGCCAAGGTCTTTTGCCCCGTAACCCATGAAATGTATAATATCAAAAAACACGGTTCTTGGGCGCGGGGGTTTAAAGTTGTCGCCGTGATGGGGTGTCTATCGGGGGGCCTATGACTCGGGGTTACAATGGGGCGGGATCAATAGGGTACTTGCACGATCCGATTAAAATAATAGATCTGGCGATCGTGTCGCGAATATCGCTCGCCGGCGCGTTTGTGCTGATGTTCTGCCGTGCTGCGGTAGCGCAGACCAGTTCTCCCCCGGTGAACCCCCTGGAGGCATTGTTCAACTTTGACTCCCGATCGGCCCCTGCGCCGGAAAAAGACGTTTCACAGAGCGAGGTGGAATTCTGGCGGCGCTTATATAATATCCCCAAATATTACAATGTATGCGGGGTCACTTTCGAGTCAGAGGACCCAAAACAGACATTTGCCGAAATATCCCGGGAGCTTGAGGTGCTTGGTGCGACCTCCGAACACACTACGGAAAGCAAACAACGGGGGCATCGCATAAAAACCGGTTCATGGCGCCTTTCGTCGGAGAAGGTGAACGAAGCCGGGGACGTGCTCCAGAAGATTGACGGCCTGCGCCGCTTCAAGCGGAAAGATTTTCTCAGCGAGCTGAGGAAAAGGGGAGCGGCGGACCCGCAGGAATTATATGTGAAGCGGCGGCTTCTTAAGGAGGCGTGGAGCCGTTTGAAACAGGTACAGGACAAATATCCCGCGGCCGCCGGGCTGACCGCTGCCCAGCGGGACGACTTGGCCGATCTGATTCAGAAGCATGAGGCGGCTGTCAATGAATCGCGGATATCCGTCATAGTAGACGACTCTTCCGTGCCCGGCTCACACGTTAAACTGGTGCTTGTGCCGGAGTTTCCGGAGGAGTCCCAAACGGGTAATTCGGGAGAGTCCGTATATTGGAAGCGCAATTTATACGATTCTCCTTGCGGCGCGCTTAAGCAGGAGACGCTGGTTGAGACGGGAGTGGCCGACGAGGGTGACGCAGATGAGCTCGAAAATTCATTACAGAGCCTGGCCGAACCAATTATAATGGAGAGATGCGTTCCGTCCGCCAGGTTGATCTGGCCAGGCGGGCTAAGGTCATGGCTGAGAGATGTGGTCATCTGGACGAGCGAAAAGAACGTTCAGCGCATTAAGGATTTGCTCGCCGACAGGAATACGGTGATACGCTGGGCACATCGCCCGATAAAGAACCCTATTGACTCATCAGTCCAGGAAAAGGTGCGGCTTCTGGAAAAAGATTTGAGATCGGGAGAACAACTCTTTGAGAGTCTGCCTGATATCCGCGACCTTGTGCGTTCTGAAATAAACCGGTTGCGGCCACTGCTTCAAACTTATCAAGCCACAAATGGCAAGGTTAATATGCGGATATCATTATATCTGACTAACAGCGAGGAATAAACCTGATGGTGTCGGCGGGCTTTTGTCGTGACAATGCACCTAGCGGGAGAAACCCATTGATCCCCCCGCCCCGGCCGACTGAACTCCCCTGACAACCGACGTTTCCCCTGGCTTTCCCCCGCCCGGCCGCCGCTCTGCGGCCGAAAACCGCGAAACCCGCTCTAACCGGCTGGAATTTTTGATATTATACCTTTCATGGGCATCCGGGGCAAAAAATTCTGGCTGATTTTCCTGCCGTTACCTGTTCTACTGAATTGTGCTTCACACCAACGATAATCGCCATTATGTTGCCTACGTATAAAGGCGCGGGAGATGGAAGCTATGGATGGGGACAGTTTAATCGTTTGCTTTGTGCTGGTTTCAGCGGGTGTGTCGCTATACTGGCTTAAGCGCTTCATAACGGAGCGCAGAGCGACTAAACTGAGAGAGCTGGCCGGCGCTCTCGGTCTGGATTTCCTGGACGAGGGATTCGACGTGAGGACGCTCGAGAACACCGGCCTCCGGGTCTTTTCCGAGGGGCACAGTAAAGAGGTCCGGAACGTTCTGCGCCGGCCCGGCTTCACGGGCGGAACACTGCTTTTCCTGGATTACCTCTATGGCACCGGCCGCGAAAGGAACCGCACATCGTGCTTGTACACCCTCGCTTTTTTCATTTCGGAAGAGGAGAGGTTTCCCGCCTTCGAGCTAATGCCCGAGAATTTTATTGACAGGCTGGAGGAAGTGCTGGGCGCGAAGGATATAGACTTCGCCGGGTTCCCGGTCTTCTCTGACAAATACCGGCTTTCCGGGCACGACGAGCAAGGGCTCCGCGCTCTTTTCAATACGGACGCCCTGGCCTGGCTGGAGCAGAACCAGGGCTTCAGGGTGCAGGCCCGCGGCCGGTACCTGGCC
>CAZJUL010000066.1:3161-5452 GCA_964549095.1 uncultured Elusimicrobiaceae bacterium | reverse complement strand
GCCTCAAACGGGGTAAGCTCGCCGTGGATGATTGCCGGGATTTCATCACCCGTTCGGAACAACTGGTTTCGCTGCTGATAAAACGGGGATAAAACTCCGGCCCCTTCTGCACGCCTGCGATAACAGCCATTAGGTTTACTCTGTATCAATACAGGCTGTCTGAATATCCGCGGCGATACAGCGCGATATGTTTTACGGCATATGTGCTATAATTACCTGCAAGAAGATGTAGATTTGTCCCGCCAAACCATATCACGCAACCTTGTCAGGCGATCGACAGCTTCCCGGAATTGAATAAGGAGAAAAATGAAAAACAGGATCATACTGTGTTCTGTATTTGCTTTGTTGTTCGCGCCGGTTGTGTCGCAGGCGCGCTGGGGTCTGGACCTTTCCGCCGCTAACTGGGAGATGGACGCGGAGGACCACACCACCAATGTCAACACCCTGACAAGAGCCTGGGCTGCCAGCGGCTATGCGCTGAGCTCGAAAGTGGACCCGGTCACTTATGGTCTAGAAGCCAAAGTATTTATGGAAGGGAACGCCCCGTTCCGCCTCGGGATCTCGGTGGGCGTTGGCTTAATGCCCGAAGTTGTCTCCAACTTCCACGCCCGGCAGGGACTTTCATACAACGATCTGTACCTTGAGAACCGGACCAATTACATTCCGGTGGAGTTGTATGCGAAATACGCCTCAAAGGGCGGCAAATTCAGCATATTCGCGGGCGGCGGCGCCAATTACCTGATGGCCAGCACGGAATATAAAGTCGAATCGACCGGAAACTACTGGGAAAAAGGCACTTTCGAACAGTCGAAGACCATCCCGCACGCGCGGGCCGGCTGCGAATTCTTCCTGGCCAAGTGGCTGGCGCTGAATGTCGGCGTCAAATACGTGTTCAGCGGAGTATTGGACAACCTGACAGGGAAAATGTCCGCTTCCAGCGGCGGCGGCCCCGGGGAATACAGGATGATCATGTTCCGCAATCCCACTTACGGGGAATATATGGACGCCAGACTGACGTCCGCGGGTCTCGCCGCCGGCGAAAGGCCGTTCCAGTACGACTACTCCGGCCTGCGCCTCAACGCCGGCCTGCGCGTTTATTTCAAATAAACGCCAGCGGGAAAGAACGCGAAAGGGCCGCCGATATCTCGGCGGCCCTTTCTTTTTTAGAAAGTGAGTGGACGCTATTTCCACAACGCGGCAAGCGCCGCCTCCACCTCGTCCGGGGCGGCATACTTGGCGGCATCGTCCTTGGCCCGGGATTTAATATATTTAACGGCCCCGGGGGAGGCTCTATACTTGCCGTCCGGGAGCGACAACAGCCATTCCCCGTCGTTAAAACCGGTCAGGGAGAGCAGTTGTTTTGTCGAATTCAGATCGTACAACCGGATAACTCCGTCGGCGCCGCCGGCTAAAAGATATTTCCCGCCGGGCCAGAAGCCGGCGCTGTATTGCTTCACCGGGGGCGCCGGCAGCTCGGCGCGGGCCGCCCCGGAGGTGTCCCACATTTTTATCGAGCCGTCCTCGCGTATGGCGGCCAATAAAGACGAATCCGGCGAAAAAGCCAGGTGCGGTTCGCCCGGCTCTTCTATGATAATTTCCTTCCTTGTCCGTTTATCGATTAGTTTCAGGCGCTTAGTATCCCGGCGCTTGGGAGCGATGCCCTGGCGCAGCGCGGCCTCGCTTTCCGGCGGTCTCTCGGGCATAACCGCATAGTGCCCGTCAGCCGAAGAGGGACTTCCGCTGTAAGCGTCGTTCTCCCAGCCCGACATCGTAGTAATTACCTTCCAGCCGGCGGTATCCAGTACCGTCACAAAGCCGCCGACATCGGTAACGGCCAGGTAATTCCCGTCCTTTGAATAGTTGACGGTCCAGATATAACATCCGGCCGCGGGTACCTTTGTCAGCGCACCGGTGTCCAGGTCGGCCAGCCCTACGGACCCGTCCTGCATGCCGTAGGCCAGGGTGCCGCCGTCGGGCGAGCCGTCCCAGAATTTATCGCCGGCGGAGGGATTTTCAAGTCTTATGGAACTGTCCATGGCGGCCTGCAGGCCGCCGGACCGGAACGCCGCCACCTGGACCAGGCTGGACTCCCCGGGTTTCATCGGATGCGTGAACAGGGTGTATTTCCTGTTCGTCGGCGGACGCGATCGGTTCGGCAGCTTTTTGAACGCAGCCACTTCCTCATCGGTATCCGTTCTCCGCAGGGACGCCTCGTGCACGTCCGCGTCGCCGTAAAAGAAGTATTTCCCCACGCCGGAGACGGCGATATGCACCGGCCAGCCGGGCAGCGG
>CAZJUL010000066.1:0-3151 GCA_964549095.1 uncultured Elusimicrobiaceae bacterium | reverse complement strand
AGCGGGGCGGGAAATCTCTTCACCAAAGCGCCTTTGTCCAGGTCCCACAGGGTGACCGCGCCCGACCAGTCTCCGGACAGCAGCAGACGCTTGTCCGGCAGCAGCGCCAGACTCTCGATGCTGGAGGTATTGGGTGTCAGCAGCTTCGCTTTTTTCCCGGTGCCGGCGTCCCACAGTTCGGCCGGTCCGGCTTCGGAAAGAATGCAAAGATGGCGGGAGCCGTTCACGAAATAAAGGGCGCGCGGCATTTTCAGGCGCATTTCCTCCAGGTCGGACATCGGGTTGTCCTCCCGCCAGTTGAAGGACACCGTCTTGCGGCCGGTTTTTAGGTCCCAGACTTCGACGACCCCGTATTCACGTACCACCGCCAGATACCCGCCGTCGCCGGAAAAGGCCGCGTGCTCGATCCTGGTCCTGTCCGGCTGGTCCAGCGCGGGCGGCGCCCCGCCGGAAAGAGCCATAAGGTCTGGGCCGTCCCCGTAGGCCAGGAGCCTGCCGCCCGGGGACACCCATAACTTTTGCCAGTCCCTCCATTTCCTGAGAACCGGGGTTTGGGAAGCGTTGAGCAGTTTAACCTCGGCGGGGGAAGTCGCGTATTTGCTCCACCGGGCGCCGGCCGCAAGGGCTAATGCGGGCGGGTCCGCGGTTTTAAAAGCGCCCAAAGTCTTGCCGCCGGGAACGGCGAACAGTTTTACTTCGTTATCGTAGACCGCGGCCAGCGTCTTGCCGTCTTTTGAAAATGCCAGGCGGGAAGGTTTTCCCCCGGCCGCCTGTATTTCCCCGGTCTTACGCCCCAGGGCCGTGTTGAAGAACGCGATCCAGCCTTCCCCCCCGGCGGCCAGCAAGCCGCCGTCCGCGGATATGCCCAGCATCTCGGCTGTCCTGTTGCCGCAGTTGAGCGCGGAGATGGAAACTTTTAACCCGTTAAAACCAAAAAGCCGCACATTCCCGTCCATCCCGCTAATGGCCAGCTTTTTCCCGTCCGCCGACACGGCCGAGGCTATCGGTCCGGCGAAAGGCCATACCATTGTCTCCGGCGGGGCGCAAAAGCCGCGCGCCGCCAGTCCGGCCAGGATAAAAAGCGAACAAACGATGTGTTTCATTTCCCCTTCGATCATCACACGGAAAACCGACCGCGCGACGGATATGAATTATTATACTGAATTGTGCTTCGCACCCACGATAACCAAATAAAACAGCCTCAAAATTTCTTTTGAGGCTGTTTCTATAAGCGGCCGTCCGCTTGCGGTTACTGGTAGAAGTAGATGTTAACCAGGTAGTTGTAGGTCGTGTCGCCGACAGTGAAGGGCTCGGTGATCTTGTGGACGCGGTAGCCGATGAGCTCTTTCTTCTGCTCGGTAAGGAATTTCTTGTAGTCGTCCAGCTTCTTCAGCACGCCCGCTTCGTCCGCCGCTATCTTGGACTTGGAGCCGATCAGTTTGCCGACGTAGACCGCGGAGAAGGAGGAATCCTCGCGGATCACGTTGACGCCGGCCTGCTTCAGGACGTCGAAGTCGATGTCCTCGCCGTTCTTGAGCTGGCGGAGCCGTATTTCGTGGTCCTGGTTCTCAGCCGGGCTGGTGAGGTAGTACATGTTGAAGGTGGGCCTGAAGGCGTCGTGCTTTATTTTGAAGGAGGCTATCGTGGGCAGGCCGAGCTGTTCCAGCGAATGGATCAGCGAGTGCTCCAGCTTCGCCACTTCGACCGGGTCGATGGCGTTGTAGGTGAGGCCTTCGGCCATGAAGTCGCGCACCACGCGGCCGTCCGCGGAGGTGTAGTTCAGCTTGCCGAACTCGTTCTTGTATTCGGTAGTGGTAGGCGTCAGCTCGAACTTCTGCAGTATCGGCTTCCACATCGCGGTGAATTCGTTGAACAGGGCTTCGGTGTCCGCGTAGGTGAAGAGCAGGCTTTTCGCGGTCTGGGCCAGCAGGTGCAGCTGTGTTATCTCGCCGGAGACGTGCCCGCATTTAGGCGCTGCGGCCGGGTCCGGGGAAGAAACGGCGGGCAGTTCGAGCTTCACATTATTGATCTCGGAGACCTTTATGTCCCTGAGCTCGGAAGCGCTGACCGACGAGGTTAAAAGAGAAGCTATCGCTATAAGCACTAGGTTTTTCATTTACTGTCCTCCTGAACGATTGCTGACATATATATCTTATATCTTCGCGGGAGGAACAGATAGAGTAATAAGGCCCAGCGCCCGGTAGGCAGTAGGGCCTATGATAATAGTCAACTATATGGGTCGTTACTTCTGAATGAGGCCGGAGAATTCGCGCTGCTTTTCCCATTGGCCGAAGGCGTGGCCGCGGGCTACCAGGCCCCGCATCCTCCGGAGCGTCTTCTCGCTGAACCTGGCCGGCTCGCGGTCCGCGAAAGGCGTGCCCGGCAGCGGCATGAAGGTATGGGCGTGGATCCTGGCCCCGAGCTTTACCAGCGCGTCCATCGCGTCCAGCGTCATTTCCGCGTCAGTCCCGGTCTCGCCCGGCAGGCCCAGGATGAAATCCACGTCCGCGCCGAACCCGGCCCGCAGGGCCAGGTCCGCGGCCTTCAGGATATCTTCCACGGTGTGCTGCCGCCGTATGGCCGCCAGCATCCGCGGGCTGCCGCTCTGAGCGCCTATCACCAGCCGCCTGCTGTCAGAGTAGCGCCGGGCCAGTGCGAGCGTTTCCCTGGTGACGTGGTCCGGCCTGACCTCGGACGGAAAGCCCCCGAAAAAAATGCGTCCCTCTTTTCCAAGTATTTTCCGGGCGCCTTTCAGCAGACCCTCCAGCGCGGCGAGATCAAGTTTGCGCCCGTCGGGCGAGCCGTAAGCGAAGGCGTCCGGCGTCACGAACCGGATATCGCACATCTCCTCGCTTTTCATCAGGGCGATATGAGACAGGACATTGTCCACGCTCCTGTGGCGGGGCCTGCGGCCGAAAAGGTAGGAAGTCTGGCAGTAGGAACAGCCGAAGGGACAGCCCCGGGTGATCTCGATAGGCCCGAATTTCCCCCACTTCAGGGAATAGGGCGGATATTTGTCCAGGTCGCCCGGTTCCGCCCGGACGATCTTTTTGCCCGGGCCGGCGCCGCTCAAAAGTTTGCGCGCCAGTTTTATTACCGCGACCTCGCCGTCGCCGGCTATCACCTGGTCGAAGCCCAGCGCCAGCGTGCC
>CAZJUL010000065.1:0-11789 GCA_964549095.1 uncultured Elusimicrobiaceae bacterium | reverse complement strand
CTGGTACGATTCGCCGGACAATTTCCGCGCGCCGGGCATATCCACAAAACTCGCCTGCCGCAGGCTCAAGGAGGGCGTTCCCTGGCGGTCCGCCGGCGACACAAAATCCAAAGGCTGCGGCTCGGTGATGAGGACCGCGCCAGTAGGGTTTTACTACTGCTGGAATTTGGAAAAGCTGCGCGAAGCGGCCCATAACATAGGCCTGGCCACCCACCGGCATCCGACCGCCGACGCCGCCTGCCTGGGCGCCTCGCTGGCCGCCGCCCTGGCCCTGGACGGGGTTCCCCCCGCCGGCTGGCCGGGAAAGATACTGGATTTTACCGCCGGCATTTCCGCGGAATTCGACGCAACCATCCGGCGCGTTATAGAAGCGGCCGGTATGGACGACGAGGAAAAGGCCGTCGCTTACATCGGAGAGGGCTTTAAAGGCTGGACGGGTGACGAGGTGCTTGGGATCGCGCTGTTCTCCGTAATACGGCACCCGGACGATTTCGCGGCCTGCGTGCTGCTGTCCGTCAACAACTCCGGCGATTCGGACTCTATAGGCTGCGTGGCCGGCGCTCTAATAGGCGCCCGGCTTGGCGTTTCCGCTATCCCGGAAAAATGGATAAAAGGCATAGAGCGCAGGCAGGACCTGGAAACGCTGGCAGACCGCTTGGCCGCCGCGGTTGCGTAAGGCTATTCCGTCCTGGCGTGCTTCTACAGAAGGCGCAGGGTCAATTGTGGACCAGTTTGTCCACTATCTTTTTGCAGGCGTCTTTCAGCCCCGTGGAAGTCACGGGCTCGCTGTCATAAGACGCCACTATCTTTCCGCTCTCCACATCCACCACATTGACCGTGATGTAGTAGCTGTCCAAAAGCTTGGAAAGCGAGCCGACCAGCATATGCTTCACATTGAGCAGCTTGCCTATTTCCACGGCGCAGTCCTGTTCGGTGCAGCCGCTGGTCTGGAACTTCTGTTCGGCCATGATGGTGTCCATATTGTTCCTATCCATCACGTTGAACAGCCTGGTGCTGACCAATTCGGTCCTTAAGAAATCGGCCACTATCGAGGCGTCCGCCTGCGACACGTTCTTGCCGATGAAATCCGCTACGGCTATGTTGGTCCCGCCGGTTATTATTTCCGCTTCATAGCGGGTAACAGCCGGGCCGCCCGCCGGCAGCGTCGGCGCGCCGGCCGCAGCCGTCCCGGAGGAATCCCTGGCCTCAAAATAATAGGCGTAATCGGCCCCGGAGGGCAGTCTTTGCATATGGGCGTAGATCGCGCCGGTCTTATTATTCCCGCCCGCGTACTCCATACCGTACGGGCTGCCGGACACCTCGGAACCGCCCCTGGTGATGTGCAATTTAGGATAGCCGGCGGCGGGAGCGTCGTTATCCGCGTCCAGGTACTTCACGCGGTACACGAAAGGCGTGGTGGTATTCCCCGTCCCGGTGCTTATGCCGGCGGTGGTATAATTTTCTTCGCCGGTCCAGGCGAGTTCCGGTGCGGAATTCACGACCGCCGGCTGTACCGGCGTCACGACCGCCCCTGCCGGCTTTCTGGCCTTTGCACCGAAGGCGAAAGAGACGCCGGCTTTGTGCGTAGCGCCCAGATCTCCGTAGCTTAAAAAGGCGTAATCGAAAGTGAAACCTTTAAATCCGGCGCCCAGCCCGAAAGTTATCCCGCCGAATTCTTCCTTAAACCTCCAGCCGCCGCGCAGCGTCAGCGCCCCGGCTAGGGCGTAGGCCCCGCCAAAGCCGAAAGAAGCCTTGTCTTCCCCTTCTTTTTTAAAGTCCGCGGCCGCAGTATATTTCCCCTTTGTGTAAGCCGCGCCGAGCCGCTCCACTTTTGCCAGCTCATACTCGTAAAGCTTGCCGCCCAGGTTCTGTATAGCCGCGCCGAAGCTGAACCTGTCGAATTTGTATATCGCGCCGATATCGTAAGCGGTCGTAGCGGCCGCCTGCCCGCTCATATCTTCGCTGTATGATTTCCCGGCGACGCCCACCGCCAGGTTCCCTATTTTCCGCGCTATGGCGACCGAGATAATTTTGGATTCATACCCGAACTTTTCCCCGGTATCCGCCCCCAGGGAGTCGTAGACCGGCTCTTCTTTCATGCTGAACAGGGTCGGGGCGACGCCCAGGGTGAATTTTTTGAAAGGATATACTAACGCCAGCGAGTTCCCGCTTATATCCTGCAGGTATTTATGATAGACCAGCGAAACGACCGGGTGTTCAGCGTAAGCCATTCCGGCCGGGTTATAGTAAAGGCCGAACGGCTCGTCGGCAAGCGCCGCGGAAGCGTCGCCCATACCGCCGGCCCGCGGCGACAGCGGGAGCTTCAGGAACACGCCGCACTCTTCGGCGGACAGGGCGCCGGCTGAGACCAGGAAGATGAGCAAGAAAATAATTTTTTTCATCTTCTTACTCCTATCTTTCGGACTTCTTTTCCGCCGGGATATACATAATGCAGTAAATAGACGCTGGGGAAGACATAGCGCCCGCTGTCGTCCTTGCCGTCCCAGTCCCGCTGAAAATCGCCCGGACCGTAATCCCCCTCATAGAGGGTCCTTATAAGCTTGCCGGACAGGTCGTAGATCTTCAACGACACCTTGCCGGAGGCCGGGACGTTAAACTTAACCTTGGAGGTTCCGCCGGTCCTGGGATTGAATAAATTATCGCACACGGTGGTTTTGTAATCTGCCTGCCGCGCCACCCCGGCCACGTCCGGCGCGTCCACGGAATATGTGGGCATCCCTGAAGCGGCGGTGCCGCTTGAATCCTGCGCCTCAAAATAATAGGTGTAGTCCGTACCCACCGCCGCCAGCGTCTTTGAATAGGTGTAGATCGCCCCGGTGGTGTTGGACCCCGATACATAAACCATCGTGAACGGCGAACCGGATATTTCAGAACCGGCTTTCAGGATATGCACCTTCGGATAACCACTTCCGGGCGCTTCATTATCCGCGTCGGTGTATTTAACCCGGTAGATAAAGCTCGTGCCGATATTGCCCGTTTCCGGGTCCAGCCCGTCGGCGGTGTAATTAGCTTCACCGGTCCAGGCCAGCGCCGGGGCGCTGGTCGTTATCGTGGAAATGCGGTTGGATGCGAAGGCTGTGTCCGTTTCCGTAGCCAGTTTGACCTCAAAATAATAAGAGGTGCCGGCTGAAAGGCCGCTGTACGCCTTTGTGGTTTCGCTTTGAGTGACCGAAGACACCGCGCTTGCGTAGCCGCTGTCGGAAGCGAGGACGGCCACATAGTTTGCGCCGGTAACCGCCGTCCAGGAAGCGGTCAGGGTCGTGGTCGTGCGCACAATAAAATCCGGGGCAAGCGCGGTGGCCGGGATAGATATCACATTGGGCGCGTCCACAAGCGCGGCCGGGGCGCCGGTCGCTGTGGCGTTCCAAACATCATACGCCTCGAAATGGTAAGAATAATCCGCACCGAGCGCGGACAACATAGTTGAGGTGGAATAGATAGCGCCGGTGCTATTTGAGCCAGAAACAAAGTTCATCGTCAAAGTCTGAACAGTTGTTCCGCTCTTTAAAACATACAGCTTCGGATAGCCGTTCGCGGGAGCGTCATTGTCGGCATCAGTGTATTTTACGTGATACACAAAAGGCGTAACCGTGTCGCCGGTTTCCGGGTCCACGCCGTCGGCGGCGTAATTGGTTTCACCGGTCCAGGCAAGAGTGGGAGACTGGGTCGGCGAAGTAACCGTAGAGCCCAGTACCAGCCAGGAATAGTCGGTTACGCCCAGCGTATTATACGCCTGCGCCCTGAAATAATGCGTGGCGTTGGGATTGAACTCCGCCAGAGTCGCGGAGGTGTTCCTTGTACTTGAAGACGCCAGCACCGGCAGGAAGTTGGAGCTGGTAGAAGCCTGTACCAGGTAGCTGGCGCCGGAACCGTTATAGCCGCCCGAGGCCGTACCGGAAGACCAGGTCACCGTAACGCTTGAGGTATAAACAGCCGTAAACGGTTGCCAGCTGCCCGGAATGGCGACTGCTGCCAAAGTGTAGGTGGAAACCACCGGGCTTTCAGGCGTTTCCAGCCCGGAGGCATCACGGGCCTTGGCTTTAAAATTGTACTGCGTATTGGGCGTCAGCGCGGTAAACGAAGAAGCAACGCCGGGGTCGTACTCTTCGTTAGTATTCAAAAAAATACCATTATGTCCACCCAAGGCATACAGCTTACCACCGATTACTCCGACTGATAAACCATGACGAGCTGTGGGCATTACCGTTTTTGTCGTCCATGTATTGGACGCGGGATCATACTCCTCGTTGGTCGCCAAGTTACCACTGCTATTTCCACCCACGGCATACAACTTACCGCCGATTACTCCGGCTGACAATATCGTGCGGGCCGTCGGCATTGCTGTTTTTGTACTCCATGTGTTGGTTGCAGGGTTGTACTCCTCGTTGGTATTCAGAAAACTACTATCGCCATTTCCACCCACGGCATATAGCTTGTCGCCGATTACACTGACTGATAAATATGTACGGGCACTCGGCATTGCCGTTTTTGTGTTCCACGTATTGGCTGCGGGGTCATACTCCTCATTGGTATTCACGTAACTGAGGCTGCCATTACCTCCCCCCACGACATATAGCTTGCCGCCTGTTACTCCCGCAGACGAACATTGACGGGCGGTGGGCATTGCCGCTTTTGTAGCCCAAGTATTGCTCGCCGGGTCATACTCCTCGTTAGCATTCAACAAGCCCCCATTATCCCCCCCCACCGCATACAGCCTGCCGCCGATCACTCCCGCAGACAAGCCATCACGGGCCGTTGGCATTACTGCTTTTGTAGTCCAGGTATTGCTCGCCGGGTCATACTCCTCGTTGGTATTCAACAAGCCCCCATTATTCCCCCCCACGGCATACAACTTGCCGCCTATTACTCCGACTGATAAATGATAACGGGCTGTGGGCATTGGTGCTTTTGTGGTCCAGGTATTGCCGTTGCGCCAGGATGAATAGGTTCCGTCCTTCGCCACATTCACGCCGGATAGGCCGGTTTCAAGCCCTGTAAAGCCGGCGGCGGCATAGCCGGAAGCGGTTATGGAAGTGCTGGAAACCTCGTCGAAATAAATACCCGTCGGGGTGGTAATAGCCGCATTCGGCAGGGTAATGGTGGATATGCGGTTAGCCGTAAAAGCGGCGTCTGTTTCCGTAGAAAGTTTGACTTCAAAATAATAACTGGTATTGGGGGATAAACCTTCGAACACCTTTGAATTTGTGCCGATCGTCGTTGAGGAAACGATACTGCTGTACCCGCTGTCGGACGCCAGTACCGCCACATAATTCGCACCAGATATAGACATCCAGGAAGCGGTAATACTGGAAGCAAACACAGAACTGAAAGAAGGGTCCAGGCCTGTAATGGAATCCCCGAACACGGTATCGTACAATTCAGCCGAAGCCAGCGCGCTGCCGTCCGTTCCACCGGCGAGAAGGACCTTGCCATTGGGCAGTAATGTTTCGATATGTTCACGCCGGGCCGTGGTCATCGGGCCGACAGATGCAAATGTGCCGGCGGACGGGTCGTATAGATCTGCAGAAGAAAGATATGCGCCGCCGTTACGGCCACCGGTTACCAGTACTTTACCGTTAGGCAACAGTGCCGCGGTATGCAGGCCCCTGGCCACGTTCATTGCACCCGTAGCGGAAAATGTCCCGGCGGCAGGATCATATAACTCAGCCGAGGCAAGGGAGGCGCCGCCATTAGCCTCACCGCCGGCCACCAGCACCTTGCTGTTGGGGAGCAAGGTGGCAGTATGCCAGTTCCTCGCGGCGCTCATTGGCCCTGTGCCGGTAAATGTTCCGGCATCCGGGTCGTATAATTCAGCAGAAGCCACCTTTACTACGGCGGTAGCATTACTGCCGCCGACCAGCAATACTTTACCAGTAGGAAGCAATGTCGCGGTATGCAGGCCCCTGGCCGCGACAAGCGCCCCGGTGACCGAAAAGGTCCCGGCATCAGGATCATATAATTCCGCCGATGAGAGGGCGTCACCTGTAAAATCGACAGTGCCACCCGTCACCAGCACCTTTCCATTAGACAACAAGGTCACAGTATGATATGCCCGCGCCGCGCTCATTGAGCCCGTGGCGGAGAATGTTCCGGCTGTGGGGTCGTATAATTCTGCGGAGGAAAGGAAACCACCGGAATTATTCCCCCCCACCAGCAGGACCTTGCCATTCGGCAGCAGTGTAGCGGCATAAAGGCACCTGGCCGCACTCATTGATACTATGCCGGTAAAAGTTCCTGCGGCGGGGTCGTATATCTCCGCCGTGGCGACGGCTGCGCCGTTATAACCGCCGGCTATCAGCACCCTCCCGTCAGGCAGTACAACGGAGACATGGGAATACTTCGCAGCGCCCATTGAACCTGTGGCGAAAAAAGTGCCGCTGCCGCCGGAAAAGACGTATAGTTCAGCCGAGGAGAGATATCCGCTATTACTATGTCCGCCAGTCACCAACACTTTTCCATTCGACAGTAATGTCGCGGTATGATTATCGCGCGCGGCGCTCATTGAGCCGGCAGCAGAAAATGCCCCGGAGTCAGGGTCGTATGATTCAGCCGAGGAAAGATATGAAGAAGCGCCATCATTTCCACCGATTAGTAACACTTTACCATTCGGCAGTAATGTCGCGGTATGATTATACATCATCGTCGCGTTCATCGAACCTGTGGTGGAAAATGTACCATCGGCAGGATCGTACAACTCAGCCGAGGAAAGACCTATTCCTCCGGACACCAACACTTTGCCGTTCGGCAGCAATATCGCAGCATGGTATTTCCTCGCCACACTCATTGAACCTGTGGCGGAAAATGTCCCGGTAGTAGGATCGTATAATTCAGCAGAAGAAAGAAATTCGTAACTGCCGTTAACGCCACCGGTTATTAACACTTTTCCATTCGGCAGTAAGGTCGCCGTATGGGAGTATCTCGCCGTGCTCATGGTGCCCGTTGTTGAGAATGTCCCGGCTACAGGGTCGTACAACTCGGCAGAAGAATGAGCTGTGCTGCCATTCCATCCGCCGGACACCAACACCTTGCCGTTTGGCAACAATGTGGCAGTATAACTACTTCGAACCACGCTCATTGAACCGGTGGCGGAAAACGTCCCAGCGGCAGGGTCATACAACTCAGCGGAAGAAAGAACTGCACTGCCAACAGCTCCGCCGGCTACCAACACTTTACTATTCGGCAGCAGCGTGGCAGTATGACTATCCCTCGCCGCATTCATTGAACCCGTAGTGGCAAATGTTCCGACAGACGGATCATACAACTCTGACAAAGAAAGAGCTCCGCTATTATTATACCCACCGGTCACCAGCACCTTGCCGTTGTGCAGCAATATCGCGGTATGATTACTCCTCCCCGCGCTCATCGATCCGGAAGCCTGCCAGACTGCGGCCAGTGCGGGAGAATCCAGGCCCGCAATAAAAAGAATAAGCGCCAAGCAGCGAAGACACGCTTTAGCGTATCTTCTGGATTTACTTATATTGTTATGCATTGTTGCCCCTGTACGAATTCGCCGCAGGCCCCTGCCTGTATTAAACATTTTCCATTAAATTACTGGACTAAATTTTCTTTTATCTTCCCGGCGGAGGTTTCGGCGGCGGGTTTCAGGTCGTCCGGGGATTTAATGTTGAGGTAATCCGTCATCCTTATGTCGCCGGTGCGGCCGTCGCGGAGGAAGACGGAGATTATTGTGAGGGTTTCGGTTTTCTTGCTTACTTTGCCGGCAACCAGATAATCGACCGCAATTTCAGCGGCTATCTTTTTTGCGGCGGCTTTTACAACGGCTTTTGTATCGTAGTTTTTTCCGGCCAGTTCATTCCTGTTGTAAACCTTCAGGTCCGCTTTGAGAGCGTCGGACAGGAAACCGGCGAACTCAGCGCCGGACTCCCCGTCAAAATCCAGGACCGCAATTTTAGCGCCCTGCCCTTCGGAAAAAAGCGGTTCAGCCGCAACCGCCGTCGTGGAGGCCTGGACAGGCTCCTCCATTTTTACGGTTTCAGTCGAGATGGCGGTTTCTTTGGGCGCCGGTTTGGGCTCTTCTTTTTTTTCTTCGTTCTTCTCTTCCTCTTTATCGCCGGATAAAAGACCGCCGAGTATCCCTCCGCCCACGGCCGCGGCCGCCGCACCCGCGGCCTGCGGGGGAGTTACGGCCGGCACCGACGGGAGACCGCCCGATTTTCCGCCTTTGCCGGGCTTGTCTTTTTTATCCTTTTTGTCTTTCTTATCCTTTTTATCTTTATCCTCTTTGTCTTTCTTGTCCTTCTCGTCCTTGGCGTCTTTATCTTTCAGATCTTTGTCGGCGTCTTCGGGCTTGCCCTTATCCGCGCTGCCGGGATCTTCAGGCTTGGCTTTATCCGCCGCGTCTTTGCCGGCGTCGGGTTGTGTCTTGTCGCCCGGTTGGGCCGGGTCGGCGGGTTTTTCGCCGGGGTTGGCGGGATCGGCCGGTTTGGTGCCGGAAGGGGTTTCGCCCGGGGGATTATTGCCGGGATTGGCCGGCTTTGCAGGATTTTGGCCGGGGTTCGCGGGTTCGGCGGGTTTAGTCACCGATGGCGTTTCCGCGGGCGGCTGGGTGTTTTTTATGGCATCGCCGGCGTCTTTAAGATTTTGCGCCTTATCCGCGGCGTTAGCCGCTCCTTCTTTAGCGCACAAAGGCCCGCCCAGGCAAAGCAGGGTGAACAGCAAAATGAATGTTTTCATAAATTTGTATCCCCGGGGACACGGAAGAATAGTATGTGAAGTAACCCTTATCTCATTATATATTAGTTGATATGACAAATGTTGGTGAATATTAGTAGCTATATCCGCTATCCAATTCCACCGGAAAGCGGGGCAACACTGCTTCGCAAAAAAGATATAATAAACTCCGGCTATACGACGGGTTTGAGGACTATGGACCGGCTTTTAAACTGGGTAAAAAAAGAAAGGAATTATCTCCTTTTGCTGCTGCTGGCGGGGCTTGTCCTGCGCGTGGCGTACGCCTGGGTGGCGGCCGGCGTCCTGCCCTGGACCGATATGCTGGGCTACGATAACGCCCGCCTGGCGCTGCTGCACGGCCGGCAATACCCGGCCGATTGGCCGCCGGTCTATCCCGCCTTTCTCGCTGCCGTCTCTTTCGTCTTCGGCGAGGGTTACTTCGCCCTCTACGCCGCGCAGGCGCTGGTGTCCTCGCTCACCTGCCTGGTGATCTACCTCATAGCCCGGGACACTTTCGGCGGCACGGCCGGCGCGCTGGCGCTGCTCATCTCCTGCCTTTACGTAGACATGGCCTGGTATTCCGCGGTGATGATGGCGGAAACGCTGGGCGTGCTCTTGCTGAGCGTGGTGGTGTACCTGCTGCTGCGCCGGAAATCCCCGGTGCTGGCCGGCGTCTTTTTCGGCCTGACCTGCCTGGTAAAAGGCGTCTACCTTATAACTTTCCCGGCCCTGCTGCTGTGGATCCTGCTCCGGAACGACAGGAAAGCCGCCTTCGCGTCTATCCTGAAATTCACGGTCTTCACCTTCCTGGTCATTTCCCCCTGGACCATCCGCAACTACCGCGTCTACAAGGGTTTCGTGCTGCTGGCGCCGCAGGACGGCGCGTCGTTCTTCCTGGGCCACAATCCCACGGCCACCGGCGGCGCGGATTTCAATTTCGTCGGCCAGGATTTCGCCGCCTGGTTCACCGACAAGTCCAAGTCCGAGCTGGAACGGGGCAGGATAGCCAGGAAAATGGCGGTAGAATACGCGCTGAGCCACCCGGCCAGGGAGGTACAGCTTTTTTTCCTGAAGCTCTCCAAGTACTGGTCGCTGCGTACCCATTTCGACATGAACAACGGCGATTACCCGCTGAAGCGGCCGTTCTTTTTCCTGAGCATCGCGACGCATATGCTTATCTTCCCGGCCTGTTTCCTGGGCGCGGTCTTCTCCCTGAAGAACAGGGACGCGCTCGTCTCCACGATGGCCATAGGGCTGAACACGCTGGTGTTCACCACGCTTTTCTTCGCTTCGGGCCGGATGCGCTACCAGCTTGTGCCGTTCATCATCATACTGGCGGGCTACGGCTTCAGCCTTCTGCCGGAGATAATCGGCAAGCTCAGGAAGTCGGCCGCGGCGGATATTTCCGGGAAGCTGGCGGCGGCCGCCGCGCTGACCATCCTGCTTTACGCCAATTTCATTTACCAGGCGCTGGAGAAGCACGCGGATATAGCGCGCAGGTTCTAGCGGCAGGAAACAAACAATGTGCGGAATAATAGCCAAGCTCAATTACGCCTCTAAAAAGCCGGTAGCGGAAGCGGAACTCAAACAACCGCTT
Organism: uncultured Elusimicrobiaceae bacterium; assembly: GCA_964549095.1. Taxonomy (GTDB): domain Bacteria; phylum Elusimicrobiota; class Elusimicrobia; order Elusimicrobiales; family UBA9959; genus JAHJSU01. The sequence goes on along the minus strand of CAZJUL010000065.1, from coordinate 1,480 downwards.
TCTGAGATGCTGCACCGCGGCCCCGACGACGAGGGCGTCTTCACCGATCGCTACTGCGGCCTGGCGATGCGCCGCCTTTCCATCATAGACGTGGCCGGCGGCCGCCAGCCCATCTTCAACGAAACCGGCGACATAGCCGTGGTCCTGAACGGCGAGATCTATAACTACCTGGAGCTTAGGCGCGAACTGGAGCCGAAGCACCGCTTTAAAACCAACACCGATACCGAAGTGCTGGTGCACCTCTACGAGGAATACGGTGAGAAATTCATAGGGCGGCTGAACGGGATGTTCGCCTTCGCCCTCTGGGATTCGAAGACCGAAACCCTGCTGGCGGCCCGCGACCGCGTGGGCGTGAAGCCGCTTTTCTGCTGCGACCACAACGGCACGCTGCTGCTCGCTTCCGAAATAAAGTCCCTGCTCGCTTTCGGCGGCGTGCCGCGCGATATTGACCGGCAGGCCCTGGTGAACTACCTTTCGTTCTATTACATTTCCTCCCCCCGTACTATCTTCGAGCGCGTGCGCCGCCTGCCGCAGGGCTGTTTCATAAAGGCCTGCAAAGGTAAGACCGAGATAGGGCAGTACTGGCATTACAGTTTCACGCCCCAAAAAATGACCGAGGCGCATGCCGCCGCGCGCATAGAAGAGGCGCTGCTGAATTCGGTAAAGCGCCAGCTGATGAGCGAAGTGCCGCTCGGCGTTTTCCTGTCCAGCGGGCTGGATTCCACGGCGATAACGGCGATGATGGCCAAGCTGGGCGTAAAAACGAAGACCTACACGGTGGGCTACGAGGGCGGGAGCACCTATAACGAGCTGGAAGGCGCGCGCCTTGTGGCGAAGAAATACGGCACCGACCACCACGACTGCCTGCTGGGGCCGGCGCAGGTGATGGAATACCTGCCTATGATGACGGAGCGCCTGGCCGAGCCGCACGGGGACTGGACCTACCTGGCGATGCACCACGTTTCGAAGATGTCGCGCGGAGACATAACCGTGGCGCTCACCGGCACCGGCGGCGACGAGCTGTTCGCCGGCTATCCCACCCTGACCGCGGCCAAGTTCGGCCGCGTCTACCGCTACCTGCCCGGTCCCATTAAAGACCTCATCCGGAAAGCGGCGGACGCCCTGCCCGTTTCGTACGAACGCCTGAGCCTGGATTTCAAGATAAAATCTTTCGCGCGCGGGGCGGCTTTCAAACCGGAACTGGCGCACCTGAAATACAAGGAAATACTGACCCCGGAAGAAATAAAGATTTTTATGCCGGACGCCGGCGAAGCCGACTCTTTCGAAGTTTTCGCCCAGCACCTCCCATTCGTCCGGGAGGACGAACTACTGAACCGCCTGATGTACCTGGATTTCAATGTCTTCCTGCCCTACTGCTCGCTGCACGCCATAGATATGGCCACAATGCTCAACTCGCAGGAGGCCCGCGTGCCGCTGCTCGACAACGAGATGCTGGACCTGGCCGCCGAGATCCCGCTGG
>CAZJUL010000064.1:0-11861 GCA_964549095.1 uncultured Elusimicrobiaceae bacterium | reverse complement strand
AACTGGTAGTAAGGAACCTGGAAAAAGCCAAGAGCGCCGGCGTCAAGGTCACCCTGGTCACGAAAGAAAATATCGAGGGGCTGGCGGAGGAATTCGCCAAGGCCGGCGTGCTCCTCGACGCCCTGCTGGGCATCAGCGCGGTGGGCAAGCCCACCGGCCCGGTCAGGCGGGGCATACAGCTGATGAACAAGAGCGGCAAGCCGATCATAGCCGTGGATATCCCGTCGGGCCTGAGCCCGGACACCGGCCACCACAGCGGCGTTTTCGTCACTGCCCGGCACACCCTGACGCTCGGCTTCGCCAAGACCGGGCTTATGGCCCTGCACGCGCAGAAGAACACCGGCGCCATAAAAGTGCTGGACATCGGCTACCCGGAAGAAGTGACGGCAGAAGCGAGGCGGGAGTAGGCAGCGGATTTTTATTCTCGGAGGACTTCATGCAATCTTTTACCGACAGCGTGATCTATTTCATAGTCGTGGACCGGTTCCTGAACAGCGACCTGTCCAACGACGCCGGCAGGAACCCCGATTCCTACGACGCGACGCGCAAGAACTGGAACAAGTACTGGGGCGGCGACCTGGGCGGCGTGTTCCAGAAACTGGATTACCTGAAAAAACTGGGCTGCGACACCCTCTGGCTGACGCCGCTCTTCGACCAGGTGGACGGCCTGCTGGACGCCGAGGGCCGCGGCCTGGCGGCCTACCACGGCTACTGGGCGCGGGACTTCAAGCGCATGGACGAGCACCTGGTCTCCAACCCGGAGGATATACGCGTTTTCGCCTCCAAGCATACCATCCTGGACCAGCTCATAGAGAGCATGCACGAAAAGAACATGAAGCTGGTGCTGGACGTGGTCTGCAACCATTCCAGCCCCTCGGCCGGGCAGGGCAAGGACGTGCCCGCCGCGAAGGGCGAGCTGTACGACGACGGCAAGCTGCTCACCTCCTACGAGAACGACAAGCTTGGGTGGTACCACCGCTACGGCGGGGTCTCCGACTGGGGCTCCAGCTGGCAGGTGCAGAACAGCGAGCTCTGCGGCCTGGCTGACTTCAACGAGACGCGCATAGGCTACCGGAAATACATCAAGGACGCCATCAAGCTCTGGCTGGACAAGGATATCGACGGCCTGCGCGTGGACACGGTGAAGCATATGCCGCTCTGGTTCTGGCAGGAGTTCGTCGCCGATATGCGGTTCCACCGGCCTGGCCTGTTCATCTTCGGCGAGTGGTTCATGGGCGGCTGCTACGACCCGGCGTCGGTGCATTTCGCCAACCGCAGCGGTATGGGGATGCTGGACTTCTCGCTGCAGCGCGGGCTGGAGGACTGCCTGGCGCGGAACATACAGGGCGGGTTCCACCTGGTGGACAATGTGTTCAGGCAGGACTGCAGGTTCAACAACTGCCACGAGCTGGTCACTTTCATCGACAACCACGATATGCCGCGCTTCCTGTCCTCCGGCGCTACGCCCAAAAGGATGGAGCTGGCGCTGGCGCTGATCCTGACGGCCAGGGGCACGCCCTGCGTCTATTACGGCACCGAGCAGTACCTGCACAACGACACCGATTGCGGCAAAGACCCCTACAACCGGCCGATGATGGAGAAATGGGAGACGAACACGCCGGCCTTCAAGCTGATCAAGGCCCTGGCCGCCGTGCGCAAGGCCAACCGCGGCGTGCAGCTGGGCAGCCACCGGGTGAAATACCTCACCGAGGACATCTACGCCTATTCCCGCGTCTTCCGTTCGCATTGCTGCTTCGCGGTCTTCAACAAGGGCCCGGCGGCCATGATCACCGTCGCGCACCTGGAGCTGCCGGACGGGACCTACAAGGACGCGCTTTCGGAGCGCAAGGTGGCGGTGAGCGGCGGGCGCATCGAAAACCTCGCCCTGGAGCAGGATTCCGCCCTGGTGCTGTCCCACACCCCTTCGGTAAGGTCGGCCCCGGGGCTCAAGACCACCTTTATCCTTAACGGCTACACGACTTCGCTGGGCCAGACCGTGCGGGTGGTGGGCAACTGCCCCGAGCTGGGCGGCTGGGATATCAATAAATCCTTCCCGCTGGAATATGTCAACGAGAATATGTGGCTGGGAGAGGTTAATATGGCGGAGAGCTCAGCCAAGCTGGTGGCCTACAAGTTCGTGCTGCTGAATCCCGACGGCTCTTTCTGTTACGAGGATTTCACCGCCCACGTGCGCCGGCTTCCCAACGGCGGCGACGTAGCCTTCCGCCACACCTGGCAGGGGTAAAAATAAATAGGGACAGCGCCCTATTTATTTCTGGCGGAAACGGGTAAAAATTCTCCGTCATCCCGGCGAAAGCCGGGATCCAGTATAAGGATCTACCATGAACGACTGGGTTAAAGGCGCGCCTCTTTCGGTAACGGTCTGCGACGCGGACGGCGTAATCCTGGAGATGAACGACAGGGCGCGGAAAACTTTTGAAAAGAGCGGCGGCGGCGAACTGGTGGGCAAGAACCTGCTGGACTGCCACCCGGAACCGGCCGGGACGAAGGTCCGGGAAATGCTGGCCAAGCGGTATATCAACGCCTACACCATAGAAAAGAACGGCGTAAAGAAACTTATATACCAGGCCCCGTGGCAAAAGGACGGCAAATTCGCCGGCATAGTGGAGCTCTCCCTGGAGATCCCCCTCGATATGCCTCATTTCGTGAGGAAATAAATTTATGGAAAACACTTTGAAGGTTTTGTTCATTGACGCGGCGACCGGGTATTATAAGATGAAGCGGTATCCGACCGGGGATTTCTTCGGTCCTATCGATCTCGGTTTCCACCTGGCGGCCAGGCACGACACCTTTAATATCGGCACCGGCCTGATGGCCGGCTCCATCCTGCCGGGCTCCAACCGGCTCTTCTTCGTGGCCTATTCCCCGTGCTGGCATAATATCTTCATCTCCTCCATGGGCGGCGCCGGGCTGGTGTTCGACAACCTCGGCGTGAACATGATAGCGATAACCGGGCGGGCGCACACGCCGTCCGTACTTTACCTGAACCGCGACAGCGGGGAAGAAGTGGAGGCGGAGCTGACGCCGGTGAATACGGAAGCCGTCTGGGCGCAGGGCCGCGGCGGCACTTTCTCGATGATGGAACACGCGTTCGCGCGCTACGGCGGCCGCTACAAGAACGACCCGCGGGTGCTGGCCGTGGGGCCGTCCGCCGCCGAGTCCGATTTCGGCGCCATAGTGTCCGTGCCGTGCAGGGGCGGGAAACTCACATCCGTTGACACCTGGGCCGGGCGCGGCGGGCTGGGCTCGCAGCTGCTGCAGCAGCACGGCATAGCCGCGGTGGTTTACGGCGGGACGGTGGTGGACGAGGATTTCCGCGACCGCAAGGTGGCCGACGGCTGGTTCCAGGCGCGCTACAAGACCACGCTGGCGGCCAAGGACCTGGCCGCCACGGCCAAGTACCGCTTCAAGGACGACCTGAAGACCGGCGGGACCTTCGGGGCCAACTTCGCCACGCTCAAAGGGCGGATGATGTCCTTCAACTACAAGAGCATCTACTGGGACGAAGCCGAGCGCGTTGACCTGCATAAGAATTTCATCGAAGGGCATTACCTGAAGCAGTTCAACGAAGAGACCATAGCCGGCAAGCAGTTCGCCACCTGCGGCGAGCCCTGCGTGGCCGTCTGCAAGAAGATGAACGGGGAATTCAAGAAGGATTACGAGCCGTACCAGACCATGGGCCCGCTCTGCGGCGTCTTCGACCAGCGGGCCGCGGAAAAGCTGAACGAGCGGGCCGCGGTCTACGGCTTCGACGCCATCTCGGCGGGCTGCGTGCTGGCCTGGCTGATGGAATGCCTGGCGGAGGGCTGGCTGACCCCGGCGGAACTCGGCGTATCGGGCGTGCCCTGCTTCTCGCAAAAGGGGTTCAGCGTAGTGACGGATTCACTGCGCAACGCTGACCTGGGCGTGGAACTGCTGGATTCTATTATACGGCGCGGGGGCCTGCTGGACCTGCGGCAGGGAGCGCGCAAACTGGCGCGCGGCCTGGCCCGCAAAGAGCGCCGGATCCTGGACGCCTTCGTTTTTAACGCCAACGCCCGCAGCGGCTGGATGACGCCCAACCAGTACTGGGTGCCCGGCGCGCTGGCCCCTATGCCCATGATGGGGAAATACTATTTCTTCTACGAGGGGGAATTCCTGCCGCCGCGCGAGCTGGGGGCGCGCTGCGCCGAGCGGATGAAAAAGGAAATACTCATCGACAATATCGGGATGTGCCGGTTCCACCGCGGCTGGGCCGAAGAGATGCTGCCTGACATCGTGGGCGAGCTGTTCGGCAAGAAGGAAGAGTATATCAAGCGGACGGCCCTTACCGCGGCGCGCATCAACAGCCGCAACGCCGCCGTGTTCTGGGAATCCGCCCGCAATACAGACTTTGTCGCGTCCGCCCTGAAGCGCCTGCGGGACGCGGAAGGCAACAATGACCCGCAGCTGGCGAAATGGGTGGACCTGTTCGAAAAGGACCGCGCGGACGCGGCGCTGACCTACTGGTACGAAATGCGCCGCGGTATCGACGATAACCTGCGCGAGTTCGCCTGAGCGGCTCGCCTGCAATGTAAAAAGCCCGTCCGCCTGAGGCGGACGGGCTTTTTTATCTTCGCTTCGCGCGTTACGGGAGCGGGAGGAAAACCCTTTCGGTCTCGCCGCCGTGGATGAAGGTGCTCTTCGACAGGCTGCCTTCGCGCCTGAAGCCCCATTTTACGAAGTATTTCTGCCCGAATTCCAGCTTGTGGTTGAACTCGGCCGCGTATTTGGAGAAATCCACGGTGTAAACTTCCGCGGGGTCGAGGACGAATTCCTTCTCTACCAGCACCGGGTCGAACCAGTTGGCCTTCTCCATCTTCAGCGTTACCCTGACCAGGGTCATTTCGGCCTTGTCGGCGGCGTAGGCCGTTCCCCATTTATCGTTCAGTTTCAGCTCGAAGCTGCCTCCGGAAAGCCCCCAGGCGCCTACGGAGATGCCGTCCGCGTCCGGTTCGTTGGTGATCTTGCCCTTGGCCGTGGCTTCGATAACGCAGTCGTCCTGGCCGGCCTTTTTGCCCAGCTTGTATTTGTGCGACGCTTCTACCACTTCGGCGTCCACCACGGTGTCCTGCAGACAGACATTGAACACGTCGCGCTCCCAAGGCAGGGTCTTGCGCGCGCCGAGCAGGGACACCGAGACGTCCCGCTTCACGGTGCGCAGCAGTTCGTCGTGGCAGTAGCTCTGTCCCTGGTACTGCTCGCAGACCTGGTGGTAGACCTGGCTGACCAGTTTTACCGGCTTGGACTGCAGCGGGTCGCCGGCCTTGAAGGAGATAAGCTGGCAGTCGCGGGAGGAATAGAGGCTGCTGCCCACGGCGGCAAATGACCAGTCGGCGGCTTTCGCGCTTTCCTGCACGCTTTCCATTATCGCGCCCATATCGGCGCCCCGGTCGAAATCTATGGCCGGCTGCCCCGCCGCAACCGGAGCCGCTAAGGCCGCCGCGAGAACCGCCGCCGAAAGGTGTTTTACGCTGAATTCCATTCTTTCCTCCTCCGCAGATAAAAAAAGGGAAAGCGGGCTTTTCCGCTTTCCCTGGTTGCACCGGATTATGGTCCGGTCGTGGATACCCCGGGGCCAATCCCCCGGATTACAAGGATACTTCTGCTACGGATATAGGATACCTTGCGAAGGTTGACGCGTAAAGGGCCTAAAGGACCCCTATTTAGGGGCCAAAAGGCCTAGGTGCGGGAGGGGGCGGGAGGGGACGCTGCTTCCTATCTTCCTAAGTCACAGAAATAACGGGGAATAATAGGGCGCTGTCCCTAATTAAATCGGCGTGGAACGCTGGAATTTGCGGGCTATTTCAGAGCGGGAGATGTGGAACAGCGTGGGCCTGCCGTGCGGGCAGTGGAAGCTGTCCTTCGCGGCTTTCAGGTCCTCTATGAGGCGCAGAGCTTCCTGCGGTTTCAGGAAATCGCGGGCCTTTACCGATTTCTTGCAGGCCATAGTGGCGACAATGTTGCGCTTCAGGTCTTCGGCGGCTTTTTCGGGCTCGCCCAGCACCTCGGCCAGGTAGCCGAGGAACCCGGCCAGGGCTTCGGGCGTGAAATAGAAAAGCGCCGGCGTGGAGTGCAGCAGCATAGTGGTCTTGCCGAAATGCTCCACTTCGAAGCCGGCCTTGTCCAGCCACTCTTTCCACTTCAGCACCGTCTCTATCTGCGAGCGCGAAAGCTCCACCGACACCGGCAGCATCAGCGGCTGCACCTTGATGGCGCCCTTGGAGAATTCCTCCATATACTTCTCGAAAAGTATGCGCTCCTGCGCCGCGTGCTGGTCCACCACCAGCAGGCCGCCGCCGGACTCGAAAAGCAGGTAGCTCTTGGCTATCTGCCCCAGGTAGGAAAGCGGGGGCGCGTACCAGTTGGGGGTCTCGCCGTTCTCCGCGGAGGCCGGCTCGAGCCGGAGGGTGTCCTGGCTGAAGAGGTCTTCGGCCTGCGAAGGCTGGGAGCCGGGGGCCGGGGCGGAAGCCGGCTGGTCGGCGGCCGCGGAAGGCGCCCGCGCGGCTTCGTCCCCGCCCAGGGAGACCGTGGCGGTCTGCCTTTTCAGTATTTCCGCGTAGACGGTGCCGGAGACTTTTTTGAAAACCTCGGTTTCGGCGGCGAACTTCACATCCTTCTTCTGCGGGTGGATGTTCACGTCGAAATCGGACGGATTCAGGTCCAGGAACAGCGCGCAGGCCGGGTGCTTGTCGCCGCGCATCGTGTCGTAGCCGCGGTACAGCGCCTGCTGGAGCACGCGCGAGGAGACCGGCCGCCTGTTGACGAAGAAATGCTGGTTTATCCGCGTGGCCGAAAGGGAATCGGGTTTGGAGATGAGGCCGTAGACCGATACCGCTGGGTTCCGGCCTTCCATTTTTATCAGCCCCTGGAAAACGTTCTTCCCGAAGATGACCGCGGCGCGGCCGTGCAGCGCGGCCCAGAAATCCTCGCCGCCGGGCGGCATCGAGAACAGCTCCGTCCCGTCTATCGTGAGGGTGAAGCCGATGTTAAGGTTGGCCAGCGCTGCCTCTTCCACGGTGCGGATAAGCTGGGCGCGCTCGGAAGGTTCGCCTTTGAGGAACTTGGCCCGGGCTGGGGTGTTGAAGAAAAGGTCGGTGATCTCTATAGTGGTGCCCTTTACCGGGGGCGTCCTGGTCTCCGAAGTTATCTTCCCGCCTTCGCCGGAAACGGAATGCCCGGTCTCGGCGCCGGCCTTGAAGCTGGTCAGCGTGAGCCTGGAAACGGCGAAAATGGAATACAGGGCTTCGCCGCGGAAACCGAAAGTGTTCACGGAGTCCAGGTCTTCGAAGGTCTGGATCTTGCTGGTGGAGTGGCGGCTCAGGGAAAGTTTGAGGTCCTCGGGCCCCATGCCCTTCCCGTCGTCGTGCACGCGGATCTGCTGCTTGCCCGCTTTCTTTATGTCTATCGCGATCTTCGCCGCGCCGGCGTCCACGGCGTTCTCCAGCAGTTCTTTCAGCACGGAGGCGGGCCGCTCTATGACTTCCCCGGCGGCTATCTTGGCGATGACTTCTTCGGGCAATATTCTTATTTCGGGCATTGGTAAATTCTACTTTTTTCGGCGCCGCGTGGCGAGGCGCCCCGCCGGGGGAAGGCTACCGTCCGCCCGGGGCCTTCTTTTTAACTGCCTTGACCTTCTTTGGGTGCGGTTTCAGCGGGTCTATCTTCTCTCCCGGCTTGCGGATAGTGCGGACTATAGCCCTGAATTCCTCTTCGGAAAGACCGGCCGCCGAGATGGAGAAAGAACCCCCGTTGCAGGCTAAAAAAGCGATAAAGTTATCGGTTTTGCCGGACAGGTAGGAAGTGTAATAGGCGTTCGCGCCGCCGTGCAGGCTGACCTGGCGGACATCCCCGGCAACCGGGGTCCCCTTGCTCTTTAAAGATTCGATCTGCTCCCTGACCCGCAATTTAAGGTGGCGTTCGCTCAGGGTCTGCTCAAGTTTGACGAAGTCGACAAAGGACTTGCCTTTTTCCATTCTCAGGACTATTGAGGGGTCCTGGGTCTTAACCTCTTGCCAGCCCTCCTGGAAATCCGCGGAAAAAGCCGCAACGGAGGCCGTGAACTCTTTGGCTGAAGAAGCGGCCGCGGAAAATATAATGGCCGCTGACGCTAAACCGGCTATCGTTTTAATGGGCATACGGGATATTATGCACCAAATTGCGCCGGCGGCGCAAATAGCGGCGGCTGCGCGGCGAAAGGGCCGGGCCGGCTTTTTTCCGGCGCCCTGAACCGCGTCTTGACAACCCTCAGGGCCGAGTGTAATAATTGTATATCGTCGACTTCCGGGCCGCGGCGGCAGTTTTTTTGAGACCGTGCACCGGCCGGAGCTGAAAGGAAAAAATGTCTATAGATTTCGACTGCCCTTATTGCGGCAAGCAGCTTTCCACCGACGACTCAGCGGCGGGGCAGCAGGCCGCCTGCCCGGAGTGCGGCAAACAGCTGGCCGTGCCCGGGGCCGCGGCGCCCGTCCCGCCGCCGCCGGCAGTTCCGCCGGCCGCGGCCGGGGAAGCCGTAATATTCTGCGCCAAGTGCGGGCAGAAGAACGGCGACAATAATTACCAGTGCACCGGCTGCGGGGCCGTTCTCCACGCCGCTCCCCGCCCCGCCCGCACGGTCAAGGAAGACAACACGCTGGGCGGGCTGATCCCCCTCAACAATAAAAAAGCCCTCCTGGCGTATTACTTCGGCATCTTCTCGCTGATCCCGTGCCTGGGTATCCCGCTCGGCGTCGCGGCCCTGGTCCTGGGCCTGAAAGGCCTGGCTTTCGCCGACGCCAACCCGGAAGCCAAGGGCAAGGGGCACGCCTGGACCGGGATCATACTCGGCGGGGGCTGCGCCCTGGTCAACCTGCTGGTGCTGGCGGCGATGCTGCTGATCCCCCGGAAATAGCAAAAGGAGCCAAAATGTATTGTCAGAAATGCGGAACACAGAACGAAGACAACGCCTTCAAGTGCGTCCAGTGCGGCGAGGTCATACCGCGCGAGAACGCCCCGGCCGCGCCGCCCGTGGAGATCCCCAACCACCTCGTTCAGTCCATCCTGGTCACCATCTTCTGCTGCGTGCCCCTGGGTATACCGGCCATCATCTTTGCGGCCCAGGTGAACGGCAAGCTGGCGGCGGGGGACGTGGAGGGCGCAATGGAAGCCTCCAGGAAGGCGAAGCTATGGTCTAACTGGGCCTGCGGCGTCGGTATCGTCACCGGGATCATCTACGTCATACTCAAAGGTGCAGCTAAAACAGCCGTCCAGTAAGCCTTGGCGGGCTGCGGTCCTGCCCGGCTGCCTGACTTGGACGGCCGTCCTCGCCGTATTGGCCGCCGTCCTCGGGGCGCTGGCCCTGTTCCTGTTCGACCCGGCGGGTTCGGCCGCTTTTCCGCCGTGCCCGTTCCGCCTGGCCACCGGCTGGCACTGCCCCGGCTGCGGCAGCCTCCGGGCCGCGCACCTGCTGCTGCACGGCGATCTGCCCGCGGCCTTCAAAATGAATCCCCTCATGGTCCTGTCCATCCCCCTGCTGGCCGCCCTGCGCCTGCGCCGGTCCTTGGCGTATTCCCCGCGGACCGCGTGGGGCGCGCTGGCGCTCATCGTGGTTTTCGGAGTGGCAAGGAACCTGCCCTCCTGGCCTTTCTTCCTCCTGGCCCCGCACTGAGGGTCACGGACGGCCTGTCTTTTATTTGTATTTCCCTACATGAAAAGGTGCACTGTGGTGGCGAAAAGGTTTATCAGGCCGTGCAGGATAATGACGGCCGGGAGCCTGCGCTTCTTTTCGTAAACATAGCCCAGCAGCAGGCCCACGGGGAAGACGGCCAGGGAGGCCGTGGTGTGCGCGGCGGAAAATATCACGCTGGAGGCGAACAGCGTTTTGTAAAAGCCCATCTTTTGCCTGAGCGCGGTATAGATGAGCCGGCGGTAAAGCAGTTCTTCGCCCAGCGGGGTCACCACGCAGATGCTGAACAGCAGGAACAGGAACCGGGGCACGGAGACGCCAAGCAGGCCCTGCATTGCCGCGTCCCGGGCCGCCTGCGGGTCTATGGTTTTCATTACGGCCCCGTGCGGCGCCGACGGGAACAGGCGCACGGCGAAATGGGCCAGCGCCAGCAGGGCGCCTATGATGAGCAGGTAGACGAAGCAGTATTTGAGCGCGGCCGCTATATCGCCGCGCGCGTTGCCGCGCCAGTCCCGCCAGGTTTCCTTAAAGTCAACGCCGCTCTCCTTCAGCACCGCCGCGCAGGCGGAGAAGGCCACCAGCCCCTGGACCAGGATGTAGATCTCTTCGAACTTTACGTCCAGCCCCAGCAGCTTGTGCAAAAAGATCTGAGCCCCGGCGGAAAGCGCCACGCTGAGGACCAGCGTGAACAGCAGCAGCTCGAACAGCTGCCGGTAGGAATCGTAAGTCTTGACGCCTGAAAAGGGATTGGTGTCCATAGGCCGGGGCCCGGTCCTTCCCGCCTAGAAAGCGGGCGGGGCGGGAACCTGGGCCTTGGTGATGTAATCCAGCGAATAAGTGTAATTGCGCAGCGAGCCGGTCACGGCCGAGCCGACCACGGTCAGGCCGGCGGCGCCGAAGGCTTCGGCTTTCTCTTCCATCGCGGCCTTGGCCTCGCTGTCGAAGGTGAAGAGCTCCTGCGCCTGGTAGGTCTGCACCGCGGCTGAAGGCACGGTCCCGCCCTGCTGGTAGATGTTGCGGACTATGAAATCCACGGTGAAGGAATGATCCCTGCCGTTCTTCACGGCGAAGCCGTGCACCGCCGGCACGCCGGCGCCGCTGAAAAGGGCCATCCGCTCTCTGGCGGCGGCCAGCGCGTCGCTGTCGAAAGTGAAGGTTTCGCGGTTGTTGTAGCGGGAGACGCTGAAAGCCGGCCTGGGGCCGGATTTGTTGGTCCTGACGGGATATTCCAGCTGCACTGAGTAGTCGCCGTCGGAGCGCTTCACCGCCTTGCCGCGCGTTACTGTCACACCCGCCCGTTTAAAGACGGCTGTATAGCCTTCCACCGCCTCTTCCGCTTCGCTCTCAAAAGTGAACTTGCCGCCGGTATACCTGTTGAACTGCACGTCGTATTCCGGGCTGGGCCTGAGCGCGTTCTTCACCAGGTAATCCACCGCGAAGGTGTTGTCTTTGCCGTTCTTGTAGGCGTAGGCGCCCAGGACGGTGACGCCGGCGCCGCTGAAATTGGCCGAGCAGGCGTTCATCGCCTCTTCGTTGTCTGAGGAACTCCAGTAGCCGGCGCCGCTCTTGTAGGTTTCCACCAGCGCGGCGGGGGGAAGCTGGGCGCCCTGCTTAACGGTAGGGATATAATCCACGGCGAAAGTGTACTTGCGGTTCTCTTTTTTAGCCACCCGCCCGCCCAGCGTGGTTATGCCGGCGGCCTTCAGCGCCTCTATCCTTGCGTCCAGCGCCTCTTCGGCGTCGCTGTCGAAAGTGAACTCTTCGTCCGTCGCGTAAACCGCTATGGTCACGCCCGGGGGTATCACGGGCGGCACCGGCGCCGGTTTCGACACGGCCGGTATCTTCGCCTGTTCAAGGGCGGAGGGAGTTACATCTGTAAGGCCGAGGGTCTCGGAGTGAACGGGAACCGAAAGGACGGCAAAAGCGAGGAAAGATAATCCCAAGTTCTTCATCTATAGGCCTCCAAAAGATACTCAATAGCTAAATTATATTACATCGCCCCGGGAATACCTTGGGCCTTAAGACTCTAAATTTTATGGGTCTGATGGCGGGAGGGGAAACTGGTAACGGCTCAGAATCATGGAGCGGGTGGCGGCGGAAAAGTAATTGGAGGGGTGACGCCGGGTTTGCCCGAAGGGGGCATCCGGACCCCGACCTG
>CAZJUL010000063.1:9766-12029 GCA_964549095.1 uncultured Elusimicrobiaceae bacterium | reverse complement strand
AGCTTGGCCCTGTCCCAGTCAGGGGAGAGCACGCGCTGCGACCTGACGGGCGTGAACTGGGACAGGCCGGGCGCCGGCAGGTCGCAGCGCGTGCTCTCCCCTGACTGGGACAGGGCCAAGCTCTTCGACGCGCTCTCCTCCGGCTGGCAGGACATCTACGACAAATCGAAGGGCGCTACGCCGCTTATCGCCGAAACCGGCGGGAAATACGCTACGCGCCTGAAGGGCGCGGTGAAAGCCGACTTCGGCAAAGACCTCCCCCCGGCTTTCCTTCACAACTCTTTCCGCTCGATGCTGATCCGCTCCCGGCACCCGGACGAATCCCTCCCGCTTTCCGACCTGGCGCAGATGAAGCCGGCCAAGCTGGACCTCCGCCCGCCCTCCTTCCTCTACGGCGGCGGCTACCTCTACCCGCTGGGGGCTTACTACCTGGCGCTTTCCTGGACTGGCGCCGTACGCAGGCTGCCCCTGCGCGGCATGCTGGAGGACCCGGACGCGCTGGGCCGCATCTTCACGGCCGGCCGGCTGCTGAGCGCGCTTTCCTTCGCCGGCCTCTGCCTGCTCTGCTTCCTGACGGCCCGCGAGCTGTTCAATGACCGGGCCGGCGCGCTGGCTTTCGCGACGGCGCTGACCGCTCCCGCGCTGCTGGTCTATTCTTATTACCTGAGCCCGCACGCCTGGTCCGCTTTCTGGGCGCTGGCTTTTATTTTCCTGTTCCTCAGGGCCCTGCCAGCCCCCGGCCTCAGGCCGGCGGCGCTCGCCGGCGTCTGCCTGGGCGTAGCGGCCGGCAGCTACTGGACGCAGCTGCACATATTGATCTTTCCCGCCGCGCTGCTTATTTTTTCCGGGAAAGGGCAGCCCCGCAAGGACGCGGCTATGAAGGCGCTGGCGGCGGCCCTCGCCGGCGCGGCAGTCTTCATTCTCCTGAACCCTTACCTGCTGACCGAATGGCGTACCGCGCTGCTGGAATGGCGCACGGGCCTGTCGTCGGACTCCGCGGCCCTGGGCAGCTCCTACTTCGCGAAGCTGGCCGCGCTTTTCACGGGCACCCTGCCCGCGGCCATAGGCGCCGCCGGCGCGCTGGCGGCGGTCTGCGGTTGGGCCTGGGGGATCTTCTCCGGCAAGCCCGCCGCAAAGGCACTGGCCGTCTCCTGCGCGGCCCTGGCCCTCTTCGCCGCCTCCGGCATACCCGCCGACAATCCCGCCTGGATAAGGCGGTTCCTGCCCTGGCTGCTGGTCAGCCTGGTACTGGCGGCCGGAGCCTTCGACGCCCTGCTCTGCCGCCTGCCCCGCCTTTGGAGGGCCCCGCTGCTGGTCCTGTTCCTGCTGCCGGGCTCGCTGATGTCGTTCACCTACGCGCTGAATTTCGCGCGGGCCGGCGGACCCGCCTCCACCTTCAGCCGCATGGCCGACGAACTGGACGCGATGGAGCCCGACGGCAGGCTGGGCCTGCTTGAATTCCCCCAGCCGGCGTACACCCCGCATTTCCGCATTTACAGGTGGCCGCTCCTTTTAGCGACCGGGGCCGGGCTGGAAGCCCTCGCCGACAAGGACCTCCCGCCCTACCTGCTGGCCGCCTTTCACCAGAAAGCCGCCGTGCAGAAGACGCTGGACGGGAAATACGAGCTGGTCAAAGGCTTTTACCCGGCGCGCGCGGCTTTTTTCGGCATAGACCCGCGGTTCAGCGCGGCGAACGTCCCGATAGAACTTTATAAACTGAAAAAGCCGGAGAAATAATGTCCTTTTCCGTGTTAAAACCCCTTTCCAGGCTTATAATGTTCGCCGCCAACCGGGACTGGACGCGCCGGCTGGCCCGCCTTGCGCTGAAGCCCTTCAGGATGAAGCAGGACGTGGCCGTGAAGACCGCCGACAGCGTGGTCTACGTCAATTCCGTGGACAGGCTGATAGCCGCCCAGCTCTGGAAGCGCTCGGCGCTGTCCGGGTTCGAGGCGGAGCTCTACAGGAAGGCCGTCAAAGAAGGGATGACCGTGCTGGAGATAGGCGCCAACATCGGCTTCTTCACGCTGCTCTTCTCCAGGCTGGCCGGCGAAAAAGGAAAAGTGTTCGCGTTCGAGCCGGACCCGGACAATTTCCGGCTGCTGGAAAAGAACGCGCAGGCCAACGGCTGCACCAACACGGTCTGCGTGAAGAAGGCGGTCTCGGACAGGACCGGGACGGAGCAGCTCTTCGTTTCCGAGGAACACCGCGGCGACCACCGCCTCTTCGACTCCCACGACGGCCGGCCGTCCGTCGAAGTGGAGAC
>CAZJUL010000063.1:0-9735 GCA_964549095.1 uncultured Elusimicrobiaceae bacterium | reverse complement strand
GGCTCCCGCGTGGATTTCATCAAAATGGACATCCAGGGCGCGGAATATTTGGCGCTGCAGGGCATGGAAAAGACGATAAGGAACTCTTCGCCGCTCGCGATGCTCTGCGAATTTTCCCCCGCCCT
Source organism: uncultured Elusimicrobiaceae bacterium (assembly GCA_964549095.1). Classification (GTDB taxonomy): domain Bacteria; phylum Elusimicrobiota; class Elusimicrobia; order Elusimicrobiales; family UBA9959; genus JAHJSU01. The sequence goes on along the minus strand of CAZJUL010000063.1, from coordinate 9,610 downwards.
GCTCCGCAAAGCCGGCGCCGACCCGGCCGCGTTCCTTAAAAAGCTGGAAGCCGCCGGCTTCAGCCTGCGGTACCTTGACGAAGAAAAGCGCGCCCTCGTCCCGGCCGGCGCGGAAGAGCTCCTCGGGAAATGCCCGGGCGGGGATTACCTGAACCTGTACCTTGAAAAATGACCGGGCGCCTTCCCGGCCCCGGATAGAATTGCAGTTCAAAATATGTTTCAATTAAGCTGACCGATGCGGCTGTCGCCGACTGCACCTTAAGATGGAAAAGAACAAGGCCCTGCTGATTAATTCCTGCCAGATCTGCGGCAGCGACCGCATACATTACCGCTTTATAAGCAACGGCCACCCGGTCTGCCAGTGCGCGGACTGCGATCTAATGTTCATAAACCCCCAGCCCTCTGAAGAAGCGCTGGCCGGGATACACAGGGCGGAAGGCCTTTCCGGCGGCGCGCCTGTACAGGGAACCGGGGCCGCGGCGGAAACGCTGCTTCAGCGCGCGCTGGACTATTCGGGAGCCGCCCGGGGCAAAATGCTCCTGGCGGGACGGGACAGGGACGCCTTCGCCGCGCTTGCCAGGCAAAAAGGTTTCGAAACGGCCGTGCTGGAGCTCCCGCTGAAGGAAGAAGCGCCGGCGGGCGATTTCGACCTGTGCGTCCTGCTTGACGCGGTCGGCAAGGTCCGCAACCCGGTCAGTTTATTCAGCGGGGTGCGCTCGCTGCTTAAGCCGGGCGGCGCACTGCTCATCGCTTCACCCTCGCTGGACATCTGGCCCGCCCGGCCGGTGAGCGGCGGCTGGGCCGGGTTCCAGGCCGGCCATCTCCATTATTTCAACGCCCAGACCATACAGAACCTGCTGGCGAAAACCGGGTTCGGCGAAGTCGTGGTTTTTCGCGGCAACGGCGCTTCGGGGCGCTCCGGCGACGGGATGACCGTGCTGGCGCGCAGCCGGCCGCCGGCCGGCGACAGAACGGTCTCCATCGTCCTGCCCGTCTATAACGAAAAGGCCACCTTCGGACAGCTTATCGGGGCGCTGGCCGCAAAGGAACTGCGCGGGCTGCGCAAAGAGATCATCATCGTGGAGAGCAATTCCACCGACGGGACCAGGGAGGACGTCCTGAAATACAAAGACGCCCCCGGCTTCAAGGTCATACTCGAAGACAGGCCCAGGGGAAAAGGCCACGCCGTCCGCGCCGGGCTTAAAGCCGCGACCGGGGAATTCGTGCTGATCCAGGACGGGGACCTGGAATACGACCTGAACGATTACGACGAACTCCTGGAGCCGCTGCTCAAATACCAGAAGGCGTTCGTCCTGGGCGCCCGCCATCTGAAAGGCTGGAAAATGCGCCATTTCAACGACCAGCCGCTGGTCTCCCTGATACTGAATTTCGGGCAGATATTCTTCGTGACGCTGGTCAACGTTTTCTGCGGCCAGAACCTCATAGACCCGTTCACGATGTACAAAGTCTTCAGGAAGGACTGCGTCTACGGGCTGGTTTTCAAGGCGAACAGGTTCGACTTCGATTTTGAGCTCGTCATCAAGCTGCTCAGGAAAGGCTATATCCCGCTGGAAATACCCGTCAATTACAACTCCCGGTCCTTTAAAGAAGGCAAAAAGGTCTCTTTTTTCTACGACCCGCTGCTGTGGCTGGTGGCCCTGGTCAGGTTCCGGTTCGGCCCTTTATACGAGAAGAACCGGGCCGGCGCGCCGCGGCCCTGACTTTATTCAATATGAAAAAGATCGTTTTCGTGAACCCGCCGCTCTCCACCGAGGACCGCTACGGCGTCAAATCCCAGAGCGGCGGTCAGCCCCCGCCGCTGGGCCTGCTGAACCTGGCGACAATGACGCGCAGGCACGGCTACGATACGGCCATCCTGGACGCGGCGGCCCTGAAATGGGGCTACGATGAAAGCGTGAAGTTCATCCTGGACGGCGGCTTCAGCTATGTGGGCATTACCGCGGTCACCATCTCCGTCTCGCACGCCGCAAAGCTGGCCTCCCTGCTTAAGGAAGCCGACCCGAAGCTGACGGTCCTAATAGGCGGGCCGCATCTGACCGCCCTGCCGGCCGAAACGATGAAGCTCTTTCCGCAGTTCGACATCGGCGTTATAGGCGAAGCGGATTACGCCATTATAGAGCTGCTTACCGCGCTTGAAGAGAAAAAAGACCTTTCCGCCATAGGCGGGCTCATCCTGCGGACGGCCGACGGCCTGCAGCGGACCCCTCCCAGGCCCCGCATCGAGGACCTGGACGCGCTGCCGCTGCCGGAATGGGACCTCCTGCCGGATGTGGCGAAGTATTACTGCCCCCCCGTCCACACCCTGAAGCGGATCCCCGCCGCCCTGCTGGTGGCCTCGCGCGGCTGCCCGGGCCAATGCACCTTCTGCGACCGCAGCGTCTTCGGCAACGTGCTGCGCGCCTACAGCGCCGACTACACTTTCAGGATAATAAAGGACCTCTACGACAATTACGGCATCCGCGAGGTGCAGCTGCGCGACGACAATTTCACCGCCTACCGCAACAGGATGCTGGAACTGTGCGCCATACTGAAGAAGGAAAAGCTGGACCTGGTCTGGACCTGCGCCGCACGGGTGGATATGGTCAATCCCGAGAGCCTCAGGGCCATGAAGGAAGCCGGCTGCTGGCAGATCTGGTTCGGGATAGAGAGCGGCTCGGACGCGGTGCTGGCGCAGATGAAGAAACACACCACTACCGCGCAGATCAGGAAGGCCATTGAGATGACGCACGACGCCGGCATAAGCCCCTGCGGCTTCTTCATAATCGGCAGCCCCGGGGAAACGAAAGAGACCCTGGAGCAGACCGTGCAGCTGGCCGTGGACCTGCCGCTGGACGAGGCGCACTTTTCCTTCATGACGCCCTTCCCCGGCTCCGAGCTGTACACCACGGCCCGGGAGTACGGCGAATTCGACAACGACTGGGACAAGCTGCACGGCTGGCTGCCGGTTTTCGTGCCGCGCGGCCTGACCGTCCGGGACCTGGAACATTATTCCAAGAAAGCTTTCCGCAGTTTCTATTTCCGCCCGCGCATCATCTTCTCCTACCTGAAAAAGATACGCAGCGTCCGGCACGCCAAAGTATACCTGAACGGGTTCATTGCGCTGCTGGAATGGCTGCTGAGGAGCAAATCGGACAAAGTGGATTTCAAAAAAGACAGATAGGCGCCCGCTTAACGCTTGTCGACCCTCGCCGCGATCAGATAATCCTTCCCCAGCAGGTGCAGGAAAGTCGCTTCGAAATATTTATTCAGGAAGCCCAGCCCGGGAACCAGGTGCGGGACCAGGCAAAAGCCGCCGTCAGCCACCACCCGCAGCCCGGCGGCTCTCATCAGCCGCAGCAGGGTACGCGGCCAGACCAGCCTTTCCTGCCCCGTGTCCACGCCCCGCCGGACCATCAGGTACTGCCCGAAACTGACCAGCGGGTTCAGCCTGTTGGTATCCACGCTCACTATCAGGCCGCCGCTCTTCGTTACCCGCTTCATTTCGGCGATCGCCTTGCTCATCAGTTCTTCTTCCACTAGGTGGTGGAAGAGGTGGGTGGTGACGGAAAAATCGAAGGACGAATCCGGGAAAGGCAGGCCGTCGCAGGAGGCGGCGGAGAATTCAAGGCCGGGGCCGCGGTGGATCTCCTTCGCCACGCCTATCATCCCTTCCGAAAGGTCCGTGCCGGCCATGGAAAGGCAGTGCTTCCTTATTTCCGCCGTCAGGTCGCCGTTGCCGCAACCGACGTCCAGACCGGCGGCCCCCTCCAGCCCCGGCAGGTGCGCTTTAAGGGCCCCCAGTATCTTCCCGCTGGTGACGCCGAAATAGTACTGATAGCCTTTTGAATTTATCCGCTGCGCGTATTCCTTCGCGATGGAATCGAAATGTTCTTTCTGGCTCTTTTTAAGCAGTTCTTCCGTCATAAAGTTAAAAGCCTAAGAACTTGATCCGGAACATTATAAGGACGGCGGGGATGATATCATAGACCTTTATTTTCTTGCCGACGGTCCTGGAGGCGTACGTGACCGGGACCTCGGCCAGCTTCATGCCGTATTTGCAGAGCTTGCTGACCACCTCGAAATCGAAGCCGATGCCCTGCGTTTGCGGGTCTATTTTCCTTACGGAGGCGGTCCTGTAGAACCGGTTGCCTATCACGTCGGTGAAATCCCTGCCGTAAAAAATGTTGGCCAGGCCGGTGGTGATGACGGTGCCCAGGTAGAAAGGCCTTTCCTTCAGGATGGAGAGCACGGATTCTTTCTTCCTCCTGTTGAACAGGCGTGAGCCGAAGACGGCGTCCAGCCCCTCTTTCTCCGACCGGTCCAGCATCTCGTAGACGCAGGCGGGGTCGTATTCCAGGTCCGAATTATGCACGAAAAGGAATTCGCCCTTCGCCATCTTTATGCCCGTTATCACCGACATGCCGTAGCCGTAGTTGACCGGCTGGTAAACCACCTGCACCGCCGGGTCGTTCAGGGAGCGGAGCAGCTCGCGCGTTCCGTCAGTGGAGCAGTTATCGACTACGATTATTTCCTTGTCTACCGCCAGGTCCTTCGCGGCCTGTATGGCCCTGATTATAGTAGCCTTTTCGTTGTAAACGGTGACGACTACGGTAAGTTTCATGGTTTATCCCTAAAGCCTTTTATACACGTAGATCGACCCGTTAGCCGGCACCAGCGTGGAGGTGATGTCCACCAGCCTGACGCTGTTGTGGAACTCTTTCTCCAGCCTGTACAGTTCGTAAAGCCTCTTCTCGTGCTCCTTGGTAAGGGCGTACCGTTCTATGTCGCCCTGCACGAAATACTCCGGTCTTTCGGCGTCCTTGAACAGTTCCTCGATGCCGCCGTAGACCGTCAGCCTGTGTTCGGCGAGCCTGACCGGCGGGAAGGTCCAGGGTATGATGTCGTAGAGATGCCCTATGCCGGCCCCGCCCGTGTTCTCGTTGATCCATTTCCCGGCCTGCATCCGCGTGCTGGTCGCCTCGCGCGAATCGTTGACGCAGTAGGTCCTGACTCGCAGCGCGTCGGCGAAGCCGGCCAGCGCGCAGGCCAGCACCAGGGCCTTCAGCCAGGTCTGCGGCACCTGCTGCCGCCTTAACAGCTCCACCGTGAAGAAGAAGCACAGCGGCAGGATGAAAGTGGTCCAGCGGATGTCCGCCGGCAGGTTGGGCAGCCTGTAGACTATCGGAGAGACCAGCAGGATAAGCCCCAGCAGCATCCAGTTGGACGCGCCGGCCGTTTTGCGGCGCAGCAGCGCGGCGCAGACCGCCGCCAGGAACAGCAGGGAAGGCCCGAGCCCGAGGCCGAACCTGAAAAAGTGCCAGATGGAGACCAGGCCGCCGGAAACGTGGACGGTGGCGGATATCCAGCTGAGGTCCGCCAGGAGTTCCTTCGGCGACAGGACATAGTACGGGTTCAGCAGCACCAGCGCCAGCGCGGCCAGCAGGACCCCAAGGGCAAGGTCTTTTGCCACAACCTTCAACGGGGGCCGCGTTTCACGGGCTATATAAAAATAAGCCATCAGCGGCAGGGCCGCGAAAAGGCCGGTAGTAAGAGCTATCCCGGCCACCACGCCGCAAAGCGCCATCGCCCGCCGGAACCAGCGCTTGTCTTTGGTTTCCAGGAACCGGTGGACGGCCACCACGCAAAGCATCACGAAAGGCAGCACATAAAAATGCGGCTTAGTTATCTTGGACCAGAGGATCAGTATCGGGCTGGTAAAGCACATCAGGGCCAGCGCGGCCGGCCAGAAAAAGGTCCCGCTCCTGTTGAATTCGAACAGGACGAGCAGCAGTATCCCAAGCGTCCCCAGGACAGCGGCCAGGACCCTGCCGGAAAGATACATCCTGCCCATATCGTCCGGGTTGCGGAAATAATGCTTCATGTCGGGCACCAGCACCAGCGCCCCGGCCAGGCTCAGCGCCTTGTAATAAGCGCCCAGCGGGTACAGGAATCCGCCCCCGTATACGAAGAAATGCGGGTTAAAATCCAGCTTCGCCGGGTGCATATTGGACAGCGCGTTGAAGACCATGTTCTCGTCGGGATCGTGGGAGCAGAGGAAGTAATGCCGCATATAGTTCGAGAAGTAGAAGGTCACCCCGTCCTTCTTATAATCCACCACTATCCTGTCCTTGGCGGCGAACTCGTCGGTTCTGCGCGACGGGGCGGCGAACAGGACGTTTTTAGTATCTTTGTAGACCAGGTTCCGGGCGGCCACCAGGCTGTCGTAAAAAGCGTCGTTCTTCAGCCGCTCGTCCATGACCAGCGACATCCTGGCGCTTGAGGGGACCCCCCAGTCGATGCCGGCGAACACGAAGAACCAGGCGAGCGCACAGACCAGGCAGACAAGCAGTCCTTTTTTCATCGTTTCGCCGCCCATCACGGTAATCTCCGTATAAAATCTTTATTGTCCGATAGTCCAGTATATTTTATTTCCCGCCGCAGGGGCAAACAAGAGCCCGGCGCGCCCGTAAGCGGGCTTACAAGGCGCCCGGGCCTTTCTCCTATTTTTGTTTGGCGGGGGTTTTGGAATTTTTTATCAGGGCCGCTATCTGCGGGTCGTCCGGGAGATCGTTCGTCAGGGGCGCCAGCTCATAGGCGTAATCCGTAAATTTCCTGTTCCCGTCAAATCTTAGAACTATCTTGCCCGCGTTCTGCAGGTTGTCGCCGGACTGGACAATTAACGCGTTCCCGGCCTTCAGCGGCTTGGCCAGGACCTCCTGCGAATGGCCGCCTATCACCAGGTCCAGCTGCCTGAATTCTTCGGCGATCTTCTTATTCTCTTCTGCGCCCGCGTGCGAAAGGAGTATCAGGAAATCCGCGTTCTTTTCGCCCTTCAGGACTTCTTTCAAGTCCCTGAACTTCAGCCTGGCGGTGAACTCCTCCGGGTAAAGCGAAAAAGTGTCCGCGTTGGTAAAAGACAGTATCCGGAATTTTACGCCGCCGGCCGTTACGGTCTTTTCCGGCAGGCCGGCCGGAAGCGCCGGGGCGTCTGAACCCGGTTCGCCCGCCGCCTTCCAGCCCACGTTCGAAGCGACCAGCGGCAGCTTCCCGCCCCTGTACACGTTCATGAACCCGCTGAAATGCAGGTCCTGGTCGCCCACGCCTACGGCGTCATACCCCGCGGCCGCCATCGCGTCGAGCACCAGGCCGCCTTGGGAAGCCGACGCGGAATACGACAGGAAATCGCCGGAGTCCAGCAGCAGGCGGTCGGGATATTTCGCCAGCTGCTGCTTGAGGAAAGAGGCGAGCTTGATAAAACCGCCGTAAGCCTGTTTATGGATGTAAGACGGCTCAAGGCAGCCGTTGGCCGAACCGGTGAAAAAGACGGCCACCTCGGCGGACTTGCTCCACTTCTTCGCGGCCACCTCGGCCAGCTTCGCCGTAAGGACGGCCTTTTTCTCGTCGTCATACGACTCCGAGACGTACTCGATACTGCCGGCAGGGGAGATAATGAACGCCTTGGGAACCACCACGAACGCCCCGCGGAAAAGGTCGTACTTCCTTCCGATAGTCTTGGCTTTGGGGTCCCAGAGGATGGGGAACTGTATTTTATGCTTTTCCGCGAACCTTACCAGCTTGTCCTTGTCGGCGTCCACGCCGACCAGGTAGACCGCGGCTTTGTATTTCGGGGCTATTTCGGCCAGGTCCTGCATTTCCTTCAGGCAGCTTTCGCACCAGGTGCCGAAAAAGGAAAGCACCACTGGCCTGTCCTCGCGGAGGATCCCGGAAAGGGACACGGCTTTATCGTTCAGGTCCGTCAGTTCGAAATCGGGCGCCCTGTCGCCGGCGCTGAAGCCGGCCGCCCGGCCGTTCGCCGGCAGCAGGAGCAGCGCCCCCGCGAAGATCACTTCTTGGACAATTTTTCCACTAATTTTCTGCATGCGTTCCTGAGCTCCTTGGAAGAAGAGGCCTCGGCGTCATAGGACGCTATTATCTTGCCGGTCTCCACGTCCACGACGTTGACCGTGATAAAATAGCTGTCCAAAAGCTTGGAAAGCGAGCCCACCAGCATCCGCTTTACATTGAGCAGCTTGCCCATTTCCACGGCGCACTGCTGCTCGGTGCAGCCGCTGGTCTGGAATTTCTGCTCGGCCAGCACGGTGTCCATGTTGTTCCTGTCCATCACGTTGAACTGCCCGGTGTTGACCAGCTCCGTGCGCAGGAAGTCGCCCACTATCGACGCGTCCGCCTGCGACACGTTCTTGCCGATGAAGTCGGCCACGGCCACGTTGGTCCCGCCGAACATTTTCACCTCTTCGAGCTTTGAGACCACCGGGGCGAAAGACGGCTTGGCCGGCGGGCCGGAGGCCAGGGCGCCGGCAGTGTCCCGGGCTTCGAAGAAATAGGCGTAGGCGTTGCCGACAGGGAGCATCTTCGAATACGAGAAGACGGCGCCGGCCCTGTTGTCGCCGGAAATGAATTCCATCGTGAACGGGCTGCCGGAGATCTCGGAGCCGTCCTTGGTGATATGCACTTTCGGGTAGCCGCGGGCCGGGGCGTTGCCGTCGGCGTCCGCGTATTTCACGCGGTACACGAAGGCCGTGGCGTTGTTGCCCGTGCCGGTGCTTATCCCGCCCGCCGCGTAATTTTCCTCCCCCGTCCACTTAAGCTCCGGTATGGAGTTGGCGGTATTCGCCTCTAGCGGCGCCGGGGCCGCCTCTTCCGCCTGTTCCTTTTCCCCGAACATATAGGTTATGCCGGCCTTATGTGTGTCGCCCAGGTCCCCGTACCCGACGAAAGCGTAGTCTATCGCGAAATTACCCAGGTTCACGCCCAGGCCGAAAGTCGGGCCGCCGAACTCCTCGCGCAGCCGCATCCCGGCCCTCAGCCGGATCATTTCAATGAGCGAATACTCGCCGCCGACGTTGAAGTAATTGCCGGCCGAGCCCTCCTTGACCGCGTCCGCCGCAACGCGGAAGCGGCTGCCGACATAGGCCGCGCCGAAACGCTGGATCTTCGCCAGCGGGTAGTCGAAGATGGTGCCGCTTAAATTCTGGGCGGAAATACCGAACAGCAGGCTGTTGAACTTGTAGATCGCGCCTATGTCGAACGCGGTGGTTTTTGAGGACTCCCCGCCCAGCTCTTCGGAGTACGCTTTGGCCGCGGCGCCGACCGCCACCGGGCCGAAATATCCGGCCAGGGCCACCGGCACTATCATCGACTCGTAGCCGAAAGTCTCGCCGGTGTCGTTGCCGAAGGAATCGTACACCTTCTCCTCCGTCATTTTAAACACGGTAGGCGCCAGCCCCACGGAGAACTTCCCGAACTCCATCGCAAAGCCGGCCGTTTCGCCGCTTATCTCCTGCAGGTAGACGTGGTGCGCCAGGGAGACGGCGGGGCGCTTCATCAGGGCTATGCCGGCCGGGTTGTAGTAGATGCCCAGCGGCTCGTTGGCCAGGGCCGTAAAAGCGTCGCCCATCGCGGCGCCCCTCACGGACATAGGCAGCTTGAGGAAATAGCCGCTTTCCTGGGCGGACAAGCTGCGGACGGAAACCGCAAGAACGATCAATAAAAGTATTCTCTTCATTTTCTGACTCCTATCCTGCGCACTTCCTTGCCGCCTGAGTGCACATAATGCAGGAAATAGACGCTAGGTATCACATAGCGTCCG
>CAZJUL010000062.1:6360-12337 GCA_964549095.1 uncultured Elusimicrobiaceae bacterium | reverse complement strand
CCGGGATCTTCCCGGCGGTCTTTTTTTCATCGGCGGAACGGCGCGGTTCAGAGGTTCCAGTAGTCGCACTTCAAATCCGGCCCGGACTTCCGGCCTGCGCGGAGGCGGTCCAGCAGCGCCCTGAGCGGCGCTTCGTTCCCGCTGTTCAGCCTGAAGTTCAGGCCGTAGCGCTTCAGGGCCGGTTTTTCCTTATCTTTCCCCAGCGCGCGGACGGACCGGGACATTATCTCGATGGTTTCTTTCCCCGAAGGGATCTCCAGCCTGACGGTTTCGGTCCCCAATTCGGCGGCCGTCCTTATCAGCGCCCCGCCCGTGCCTATGTCCAGGATCTCGGCGGTAAAATTCCTGAGCGTATACATTACGTGCGCGCTGACGGCGATGCTGCACGGATAGCGCTCGTGCTGCCTGCGGGAGGGCTTGTTCTTGTGTTCGGTCATGCGGCGGCTCCGGGGTAAGGCGCTGGCGCGGGCCGGCTCCGGCGCTACTTTTCGCTTTTGTCCTGGCGCTTCAGCCGGGCCCATTCGGCGGTGAACTCTTCCGGCAGTTCCGCCTTCAGGGATTTCCTCCGGCCCGTGGCCGGATTGGTGAAAACCGCTTCGCGCGCGTGCAGCAGCAGCCGCGCCGCCGGTTCCCCGCCGTAAAGCCGGTCCCCGGCTATCGGGTGGCCGATGAATTCCAGGTGTATGCGTATCTGGTTGGTGCGCCCGGTCCTGGGGTAGATCTCCAGCAGCGCGTGGCGCCTTGTCTTTTCCATCAGCTTGAATTCGGTGACCGCGTCGCGGCCGTATTCCCAGACCTTTATTTTCTTGAACCCGGCCGCCCGGCCTATGGGGGCGTTTATCGTCCCGGTTTTTTTTGCCGGCACGCCCCGGACCACGCCGAGGTAGGTCTTGTCTACTTCCCTTTCCCTGAACTGCCGCTGCAGCTCCGCCTGCGCCTCTTTCGTCTTTGCCACCAGCATGATGCCGCTGGTGTCGCGGTCCAGGCGGTGCACCAGGCCCAGCCGCTCTATGCCGTTTTTCATCAGCGCCGGGCGCGCCCTCAGCAGGATGGAGACTATGGTCTCTTCGGCCACCAGGCAGGCCTCGGGCCGCCGCATCCAGTTGGAATCGTTGGGATGGACGGCTACGCCGGCGGGCTTGGAGATGGCCAGCAGGTTCGCGTCCTCGTAAAGCAGTATCGACTCAAGCCCCTCTTTGTCGCTCCCGCGCGCTTTGCCGGCGCCGGGCAGGTCTATTTTCACCGCATCCCCGCGGCTCAGCAGGAAGGACGGCTTCCGGGGTTTCCCGTTCACCAGCACCCTGCCTTCGTTTATCATTTTCTTCGCGAACTCGCGGGACAGCCCCGCTTCGGCTTCCGTCACGAACACGTCCAGGCGCTGCGGCGCGCCTTCAAATATTTGATTTTCCATTTTTCCTCGTTCTGATGAAGATGAATACCGCCGCCGCGGCGAAAACAGCCGAAAAGATCTGCGCGGGTGAAAGCCCCGCCGCGAAGCCGCCGCGGTCGTCCCCGCGCAGGAATTCCACCGAGAACCTGAGCGCGGAATACGACGCCAGGTAGGCGGCCAGCACCGTTCCGCGAAGAGAGCCCGCCTTGCCGCGGCCCAGGAAGTGCAGGCCCGCGAAGATAAGGAAGTTGCCCGCCGCCTCGTAAAGCTGTACGGGGTGCAGCGGGGTCCCGAGCAGCGCCCTGGGAACTTCGCATTTCGGGTCCGAGAAAGCCACGCTTAAAAAGCCGCCCGACGGGGAACCGTAGCAGCAGCCGGCCAGGAAACAGCCCAGCCTGCCGAAGCCGTGCGCCAGCGCCAGCGCCGGGGCGAAATTGTCCGCGGTCCTTAAAAAATCCAGCTTGCGCCGCCGGCAGTAAAACAGGAAAGCGGCCGCGCCCGCCGCCAGCCCGCCGTAGAAGACGAAGCCGTAGGGGAAGGACCTGAAAACGAAAACCAGCCGGGAGGCGAAATCCGGCCCCAGCTCTTGCCAGTAGGTCGCGGCGAACACGGCCTTGGCGCCCAGAATGCCGGCCGCGGCGGAATAAAAGATCAGGTCGGCGGCGTTGTCGCGGGTCAGCGCGCCGCGGTAATCCTTGTTGTGCAGGTAAAGGATGGCGGCCAGGTACCCGGCCGCCACCATGAAGCCGTAGGCCGGGAAATTGAAGCCGCCGATGGAGAACAGGAACGGGTGCATATATGTGTCTTGCCGTTACAAGTTTATCTTTTAATCAGGGACAGCTCAAGAAGGCCGCGAGAGGAGTTGCGTGACCCCGCTGAAATTTTTCAGGCGTCGGCCCGGCAGGCCGGTGTTCCGGCAGAAGGTCCAGAGCTTCTTGGCCGCGAACACGGCGTCCGCGATCCGCGCCGCCTTGATGTCGGTGGTCGCGTCCCCGCAGAAAGCCACCCTGTAGCCCAGCCGCTGGTAGCGGCGCACGCGGGCGGCCTTGAAATCGTCCAGGCTGGAGCCTTTCATGTGCGGATAGTCGACCAGCACGCCGCCGCGCTTGAAGCGGGCCCGGCCGCGGTACGACTTAACCTTCAGCTTCCAGGCTTTGAGGAGGCAGTCTATATACAGGTCCACGCCGCCGCTGACTATCTCCAGCGGGAACCGCTTGCGGGCGCAGAACCCGGCCAGTTCGCGGAAGCCGCCGCGCAGCCGGGTCGAAGCGAGCACGAACGCTTCCGCTTCGGCTTTCGTGGCGTTGAGCGGCCGGAAGAACTTCTTCATCCAGGCTTTCATGTCCACTTCCGGGGAATAGGCCTGCTCTATCTGCTCCCTGGTCGCGGCCTTGAAATGTATGAGCAGCACGTCGCCGACGTCTTTGAGGGTGACGGTGCCGTCGAAGTCGGTCACTACGGCCCACCTGGCGGTTCTTCTCCTCATCCTTCATCCTTCGGCTTACAGCGCCGCTTTCAGGAATTCCGCCTCGCCTTTGGCGGCCAGCTTCATGTAGATATTGTATTCCTTCTGCACGCCTATCGTGGAGGTGTTGCCGTTGTAGGCGTGGCCCGGCCAGATCTCCATGGCGTCCGGCAGCGCGGCGAGCTTTAAAAGGCTTTGCCTGAGCGCCCTGGGGTCGGAGCCCGGCAGGTCCGCCCGCCCGCATTCCCCGATGAAAAGGGTGTCGCCCGTGAAGACCGCTCCCGCCTGCTTGCCGCCGGGTACGGCCGCCGCGTAGCAGACCGAGCCGGGGGTGTGCCCGGGGGTGTGCAGCACTTTCAGCGTGATGCGCCCCAGTATCAGCGCCTCGTCCCCGATCAGCAGCTTCTGCGGCTTCAGCGCGCCTTCCAGCATGAAGGCGTCGTCTTTGTGCAGCGTCAGCGCCAGGCCCTCCTCCTGCTTCAGGAAAAAGCCGGCGGCGTTGGCGTGGTCCGGATGGGCGTGGGTGAGGAGCAGCAGCTTGAGGGCCAGTTTTTCCTTTTGCAGGAACGCCTCTATGGCTTCCGGCTGCCAGGCCGGGTCTATCACGGCGGCTTCGTTCAGGCCCTCGTCCCAGATGACGTACGAGAAATTGTCCATCGGGCCCAGCTTCAGCTGCTTTATCTTCATCGCTATTTATCCTTTTCGGAGGGGGGCGTGAACCGGTATTCTATTTCCTCGGGGCGCTTCATGCCCAGGTCCTTGCGCGCGGTCCTGTCTATGTGGGCCGGTTCTTTTATGGTCTTCAGCTCTTTCTCCAGCCGCGCCTTATCCTGCTGCAGCGCGGCCTTCTCTTTGTGGAGCCGCCGGTATTCGTAGTAGTTCTTCACCAGCGACCTGAAGCTGCCGCTGGTGACCAGCAGCGCCGCCGCCGCCGCGACAAGCAGGTATTTGACCAGAGTTCTGTGTTTTTTAAGCTGCACGGCCGCCTCAATAAAAAGCCCCGCCGCGCAGCGGGGCTTTTTCCCAAGCCCGAACGGCTTATTTGAACCGGAAGATCATATCCTTGGCATACCTGCATTTCTTGCCCAGCTCCTCCTCTATCCTGATGAGCTGGTTGTACTTGGACAGGCGCTCGGAGCGGCACGGCGCGCCGGTCTTTATCGCGCCCGCGTTGGTGGCCACGGCCAGGTCCGCTATGAACGTGTCCTCGGTCTCGCCGGAGCGGTGGGAGATCACCGTGGCGAAGTCCGCTTTGTGCGCCATCTCTATGACGCGGACGGTCTCCGTCAGCGAGCCGATCTGGTTCAGCTTGTTCAGCACCGCGTTGGCTATGCCTTCCTCTATGCCCCTCTTCAGGCGTTCCGGGTTGGTCACGAACAGGTCGTCGCCTATGACCAGCGCCTTTTTTGCCAGGTGCTTGGTCAGGTGTTCCCAGCCTTCCCAGTCGTCCTCGGCAAGCGGGTCTTCGTAGGAGATGAGCGGGAAGTGCTTCTTCCATTCGGTGTACTTGGCGGTAAGTTCCTGGTAAGTGAGGTTCGAACTTTCGAACACGTAGCGGTCGTTCTGGTAGAACTCGCTGGCGGCCGAGTCGAGGGCGATCTGCACTTCCTTGGAGGTGTAGCCCGCGTCCTTTATGGCCTTCACGATGGTCTCGAGGACCGCCTCGTGGGTGAAGATCTTGGGCGCGAACCCGCCCTCGTCGCCGACGGCCACGGTGTAGCCGCCCTTGGAGAGTATGCCCTTCAGGGTGTGGTAGATCTCGGACGCAACGCGGATGGCCTCCGAGAACTTCGCCACGCCGGTCGGGACTATCATGAACTCCTGGATATTGATGCCGGAGTCGGCGTGCTTGCCGCCGTTCACGATGTTGAGCATCGGCGCCGGGATGACATAGTCCTTGTGCTTCAGGCCGTAGGCCTTCCTTATATAAGCGTACAGCGGCATTTTCGCGGAGGCTGCGGCCGCCCGGGTGAGGGCCATCGAAACGGAAAGTATGGCGTTGGCGCCGAGCTTGGACTTGGTCTGCGTGCCGTCCATCTCGATCATCGCCCCGTCTATCCTGGCCACCTCGGCCTTGAGCCCCATGATGTCGGGGGCTATCAGGTTGTTCACGTTCTCCACGGCCTTGACCACGCCCTTGCCGTGGTAGCGCTTGCCGCCGTCCCGGAGCTCCAGCGCCTCGTGCGTGCCGGTGGAGGCGCCGCTGGGCACCGCGGCGCGGCCGAAGGACCCGTCGCTCAGGTAAACGTCGGTCTCTACGGTGGGGAAGCCCCTGGAATCGAGTATTTCCCTCGCCGTCACTTTCTTTATTTTAGCGTCCATGATATTTTGTCTCCTATTTATTTGCCGCCGTCTTTCGCGCGTTAAAATTTACCGCTCATTATTTTTTTGCCCGCGTCTATCAGTGAATTCATCCTGGGCAGGGTCGCGGCTTCCGCGTATAACCGCACTATCGCCTCGGTGCTGGAGGGGCGCAGGCCCAGCCAGCTGCCGTCCTTCATTATGAACTTGAAGCCGTCCGTGTGGTCTATCCTCCAGACCGGTGCCCCCGCCAGGTTCAGCGGCGGGTGGTGCTGCAGCTTCTCTATGAGCGCCGGCAGGTTGGCGTCCTTGTCCAGGTACAGGGTCAGCCTGGAGTTGACGAAATTGCCGACCTTCTTGTTCAGTTCGGCCAGTATCTTCTTTATGGGCTTGCGCTCCCAGGCCACCATCTCCGCCATCAGCAGGCAGGCCAGGATGCCGTCCTTTTCCGGGACGTGGCCCATTATGGAGAGGCCGCCCGACTCTTCCCCGCCCAGCAGGTACTGGCCGGTCCGGAGCAGGTTGCCCACGTGCTTGAAGCCTACCGCCGTTTCCCGCACCTCAAGGCCGTAATGGCGGGCTATGGCGTCCGCGAAATGGGAGGTCATCACGGAGCGGGCCAGCTTGCCTTTGAGCCCGCGGTTCTTCACCAGGTGCTCCAGCGCCAGGCCCAGCACCTGGTTGGGGGAGATCCAGGTGCCGTCGGAATCTATTACGCCGAAGCGGTCGCCGTCCCCGTCGCAGGCGAGGCCGAGGTGCAGTTTGTTCCTGAGCACGGTCTCCCTGAGCGGCTTAAGCGTCTCTTCCCCGGTGTCGGGCTG
>CAZJUL010000062.1:0-6350 GCA_964549095.1 uncultured Elusimicrobiaceae bacterium | reverse complement strand
CGAACATCACGTCGCGGTCCTCGCGCAGGCCCGTGACCTTCGCGCCCAGGCGCTCCAGCGCCGGCCGCAGGTAGGTGCGCACCGAACCGTGCACGGCGTCGGCCGCGATCTTCAAGCCGGCCTTCCTTATCGCCTTATCGTCCAGCAGCGAGAAGAGGTGCTTGAAATAGTCCGCGTGGAAATCCCTGGTCTTGATGAGCCCCGAGGAAACGCCCTGTTCGAACGGGATGAATTTCTCGGACTCCGCTATGGTGAGGCCCTGCGACCTGGTTTCCAGGTCGTCCGTGACGGGCGGGATGGCGGGGCCGCCCCAGTAGGGGGTCCATTTAATGCCGTTGTAATGGGGAGGGCTGTCGCTGGCCGTGACGGTAACGCCACCGGCGGCGCGGGCGTGGGTTACGGTCCAGGCGGTCACCGGCGTGGGAGACTCCCCTTCCGAGAAAAGGACGTTGAAGCCTTCGGCCGCGAAAGCTTCGGCCGCGTTCTTGGCGAATTCCTCCGACAGGTAGCGGGTGTCGTAGCCTATGACCACCTGAGGGATCCTGGGGGGGACCACCCCGTTCGTTTTCAGGTGGAGCAGGTATTCCTCGCCTTTATAGCCGTATTCGCGGTTTTCCCTGATATGTTCGGCCGCCGCGTGGGTTATCCTGCGGAGGCTGGTCAGAGTGAAATCCTCGGCGATGATACCGCGCCAGCCCGAGGTGCCGAACCTGATATTTGGGGTTGCCATGTATGGAAATATAGCAAAAAACATAAAGTAAAGCAAAAATTAATTAAAAGGGGTTTGTTACGGCGGCGCGGGGATATTTTTTGTAGAATATTGGTTATGAAGCCCGTTTTTGCCGCCCTGCTGTTCATTATGACCCCGTCAGGCGTCTTCGCCGCGGATTTTTCCCCCGCGGCCTGGCCCCCGGTCCTGGCCGCTGCATACGCGCCGGGCCTGCCGCCCGTGCTCCCGGCCGTACCGCTGAAAGGCGCAGCCCGGGAAGCTGCCGCGGTGGCCGGCCACCTGTCCGTCTGGACGCAGGATTGCCCCGGCGGGGCCTGCGCCATACCGCAGGGCGCCGCTCCCGCGCGGACGGTAAAGTTCGAAATGGCGCTGCCGGCCTCGGCGGGAGAAGCGCGTACTAAAACGGTGGTAGAGAAATTCGACCTGGCGGGCGCCGGCCGGCTCAGGGTGAAGCTCTCCTTTTATTCCGTCTGCCCTTACGGTTCCGTTGAGGGCTGCCCGGCCCGTTATTTCCAGGTGCAGGCCGAGCTTTCGGGCGCGGCCGACGCCTTCTGCGCCGCGTCGCTGAACGCCGCGGATTTCCTCCCGTTCCCCGTCTTGATGTGCGCCGGCAATTTCCTGCCCGGGAAAAGGCTGGGCGTAACGCTGCACAGGCAGCCGCTTTGAGCCCCCGCCGGACGGCCGCATGAGAAAGATCTCCAGCAAACCAACGGTCTACCTTATTGACGGCTCTAATTTTTCAAGGAGCTTCTGGGACCGCGCGCACGGGACCGGGGGGGACAAGCGGGACGCGCTGGAAGGCGAGTTCCTGGGCTGGCTGGACGAGGTTTCCCGGACCGACGCGCTCAAAGCCTCGTGCTTCCGGGTCATATTCGACGGGGGCTTCAGGCAGATCAGGAGCGCGCCCAATCCCGCCGTCAACGTCTATTTCAGCGACTCCGAGCCGGCTGACGATATGCTGCTGGAGCGGGCGTATTTCATGTTCAGGGAAGGCGTCCGCTGCATCATAGTGTCCAATGACCGGGAGATAAGGCAGAAGGCGGCCGAAGAACATATCATGTCGATGCCGTGCGACGCGTTCTTCCTGCTGGCCGATAATGAATTGCGGCGGAAAATTAGATAGAATACTAAGGTCGCCGGTATGCAGAACACGGCACAAAGGGCAGACGCGAGGTTGTGCGATTGACTTCGCGTAAGCCATTTAGGTAGCATTAAAGCATGAATCGCCGTTCCTGGTCGGAAGCGCAGCTTCGTAAGGCCGTGGCCGCCTCAACGAGCTATAGACAGGTCCTTTCAAAACTGAATTTGCGGGAAGCCGGCGGGAACTACGCGCAGATAAAGAAGTATATTTCAGAGCTATCCCTGGGAACGGGGCACTTCAAAGGCCGGACCTGGAACAAAGGCTTAAAGCTCAAGGGAGTTCCCCGTATCCCGCTTGAGAAGATCCTGGTCAGGAACAGTTCTTTTCAAAGTTTCAAGCTGAAGAAAAGATTGTTCGCCGCAAAACTGAAGCCGATGCGTTGCGAAGAGTGCGGCTGGGCGAAAACTAATTCTGATGGGTACCTGCCGCTGGAACTGGACCATATAAACGGCGACAGCAGGGACAACAGGCTGGAGAATCTGCGGATTTTGTGCCCGAACTGCCATAGCCTGAAGCCGACACACAGAGGGCGAAACAGCGGGAGGAGAGCCCGGGTGCTGTAACTGGTAGCCAGAGCTGACTTAAAATCAGCTGGAGGTATCCTCCGTGTGGGTTCGAGTCCCACCCCGGGCACGTATTAGGTAATTTAATTTTCTGGAGGATAACAATGTTCGCGCCTGAAGGAATAAAACTGATGACCGGCGGCGGCGCCGCGACCGTGCTCGGCTTCCTGCTTTGTTTCTGGTCGAAATGGGCGGGCGTCCCGCTCCTGTGCCTGGGCGCGCTGTTCACGCTTTTCTCGGCTTATTTTTTCAGGGACCCGAACCGGGAGAAGGTCTTCGCCCCGGCGGAGATAGCCTGCCCCGCCGACGGCACGGTCCTGAGCGTCGGCCCCGAGGACAACCCCGAGATGGTGGTGGTGCGCATTTTCCTTTCCGTCTTCAACGTGCACGTGCAGCGTTCGCCGCTGGACGGCAGGGTGGAGAAGGTGGAGTACTACAAGGGCAAGTTCGCCGTCGCCTATAAGCCGGAGGCCAAAGAGAACGCGCGCAACCTGATAACGATAATCGGCGAAGAGGGGCGCTTCGCCCACGTGGAGCAGATAACCGGCGCCATAGCCAGGCGCATAGCGTCCTATGTTAAAGCAGGGGACTCGGTGAAGATCTCGGACAGGATAGGCATGATCTATTTCGGCTCGCAGGTGGCCGTCTACCTGCCGAAAAAAACCCGCGTGCTGGTGAAGCCGGGCGAAAAAGTGTACGGTTCCGAGACCGTGCTGGGGCTCTGGTAAGCGCGATGGAACAAACCCCCAATACCCAGGGAAAGATAGACCTCGAGAAGCTCAAGAAGACCGGGGCGGTGGTGCTGCCGTCCATCTTCACCATCGCCAACATGGCCTTCGGTTTCTTCTCCATAATTTCCGCCTCGGAGCAGAACTACGTGCTGGCGGCCTGGTTCATCATCATGGCCTACGTGATGGATATGCTGGACGGGCGCATCGCCCGGTTGGTGCACGGCGAGAGCTCTTTCGGCGTGGAGATAGACTCCCTTTCCGACTGGATGTCGTTCGGCATAGCGCCGGCCTACCTGATGTATAATTTCGTGCTGAAGGACTACGGTTTCTGGGGCTACCCGGTGGCGTTCCTGTACGTGCTGTGCGGGGCGTTGCGGCTGGCCAGGTATAACCTCAAGTCGCATTTCGGCGGCAGCTCCAAGCAGTTCTTCCAGGGCCTGCCGATACCCGGCGCCGCGGGGCTGCTGGTCTCTTTCGTGCTGGCTTACAGCATGCTGGAATCGCAGGGGAACATCAGGAGCATAAAGGTGGTGATGGACCGGCTGCCTTTCATTTTCGGCATCACCCCGTTCATAATGATAGCGCTGGCGCTCCTGATGATCTCCTCCGTGCCCTATCCGGCCTTCAAGCAGGGCAGTTTCGTCAAGCCGACGTCGATAAGCGGGATGCTGCTCATCCTGAGCATCATTTTCCTGATCATCTTTTCCCCGCAGGACGCGCTGTTCTTCTTCTTCTCGCTCTACGCGCTGGCCGGCCTCCTGGCCGGGATCATAAAAGCCATCTACTCCATAGTCAAAACCCCGGAAAACAAAGCATAGTCTTCCGGGGTATCAGCGGATTCACGCGGCCGCAAGGTTTCGCGGGAAGCCGCCATATGGGAATAAGCTAGAATAATTCGCGGGGGAGGCGGAGTTTCGCGTAGGGGCGGGCGCGGCGCTTTGAGAGGGGGGCTTTAGGGCCGCCGAGGACTTCGGCTTCGAACAGCCTTGAATCGGCTTTCCTCAGGTTCGTTTCCGTATACCTGCCCAGCACCCCGTAATGTTTCACGGCGTCCAGCGCCCTGCTGACGAAGAACACGTTCTTTTCGGAATACAGCCATTCCGGCGCCAGCCGGGAGGCGTCCAGCGGGACGGAAAATTCGCGCAGGGTCTTCTCGCCGCGGTTATTGTAATAGAATTCGAAATAGCTCCGGGCCAGCTCCGCGCTGGTGCGGTAAACCGGCTCGCGGTAGCGCAGTCCGCAGAAATGCGACTGGGCCGCCGCGCCCCACCTGCCGTTCTCCAGGAACGGCGCTATCACGTGGTCGTCGTCGCGGCTGTTGGCCCGCAGGTCCAGCAGCAGCGCCGGGCGCCCGTGGAAAAGGAAAGCCGCGGCGGCCAGCAGGGCCCCTTCGGCGCAATGCGCCTTCCGCCGCTTCAATACCGTGAGGGGGGAGAAGCAGGTGCCCTGCTCCCCGTTATAGGCCAGCTCGTAGTCGATAAAATCCTGTACCTTGCGGGGAGTGTCCAGTCGGCGCAGCACGGCCAGCTGCTCTTTTGAGAAGGAAGAAAACCCGCCGGGGATATTGAATTTCATAAAGGCTTTTAAAGTATCTTGATCCCGCCTTACAAAACACGCCGCCTTTTTATTATACTCTATAATAATGGAGATCAGACCACGCAACGACGGCGGCAGTTTTCTGACGCGCATAGCGCTGCCGAGCGTTCTGGCCATCGCGCTGTTCATAGCCGCCACTTTCTTTTTTATCATCCCTTCTTTCGAGCGCAACATGATGGACCGCAAGAGGGAGACCATCCGGGAACTCAATAACACGGTACACAGCCTACTGGCCAAATTCTACCGGGACGAGAAAGCCGGCCTCCTTACGCGCGCCCAGGCCCAGCGGAAAGCCGCGGAAAGCGTGCGGGGCCTGCGCTACGGCCCCGAGGACAAAGACTATTTCTGGATCACCGACCTCGGGCCGAAGATGATAATGCACCCTTACCGTCCGGACCTGGACGGCAAGGACCTCGCGGATTTTAAGGATTCCCACAGCAAGCGCCTCTTCGTGGAATTCGCGGACATAGGACGCCGCTCCGGCGCGGGCTATTCGGATTATATGTGGCAGTGGAAGGACGACCCGGCGCGCGTCGTCCCCAAACTCTCGTACGTGCGCCTGTTCGAACCCTGGGGCTGGGTGACGGGCACCGGCATCTACATCGAGGATGTGCGCGAGGAGATGGCGCGCCTTGAAGCCAACCTGATAAAACTCTCGCTTCTCATCGCCGGCATAATCGCGCTGATACTGCTCTATGTCAATCACCAGAGCCTGCGCATAGAACGCTCCCGCCGGCAGGCGGAAAAGCTCCTTTCCGAATCCGAGGAAAAATACCGCAAGCTGGTGGAGGCGGCCACGGAGGGCAGCATGATGGTGTTCGGCGGGCGCCTGGTCTACGCCAACCGCACGCTGGCCGACATGCTGGGCTACGAGCCGGCCGCGCTGGACAATATCGAGCTTTCCTCCATTCTCCACCCCCGCTCCGCCGACAGCCTGGACTACCTGCGGGAGCTGCTGGAAAGCGGCGGCGCGCCGCCCCGGGTGGAGGCTTCGCTGCTGCGCAGGGACGGGGAAGATTTCAGGGCGCTGCTGACGGCCTCCAGGCTGAGCTTAGGCGGCCGGGACGGGTTCATACTCACGGTCAAGGACATAGACCGCAGCAAGCAGACCGAAGAGGAGCTCTCCGAAAGCCGCGAGAAGTTCCGCCTGCTGACCGACAGCATAAACCTGGACGTTTTCAGGCTTGACCTGGTCTCGGGCCGCGTAGCGGAGGCCAATCCGGCCGCCGCCCGCATACTGGGCTGGGCCGGTGTTTCCGCGCTGCTTGAAGCCGGCGGCGAGCCAATGGCCCCGCTGGCGGCCGCGGGTCTGCTGAAAGAGGCCGCGGAGGGCAGGCCGGTCAGGGAAGCCGCCATTACGCTCTCGGCCGGCGGGACCGGCGAACGCTCGGTGCTGGTTTCCCTGATGCCGCTGGAGTCGGCGCCCGGCCAGCCGCGCTGGTGCGACGGCCTGCTGGAGGATGTCACCGCCCGCCGGAAGTCGGAAGCGGAGCGGGAAAAACTCCTCGCGGACCTGCAGCTGTCGCTGGGCTCGCTTAACCAGTCGGTGCGGGGCATCGCCAGGAAAACGGCCGCCTGCCCGCCTTCCC
>CAZJUL010000061.1:4836-12364 GCA_964549095.1 uncultured Elusimicrobiaceae bacterium | reverse complement strand
GCCCGTACGGCGGGCATGGGGCAGGCTTTCTCCGCCGTTTCCAACGACGCGAACGCGATCAATACCAACCCCGCGGGCCTGGCCGGGCTCGTGAACCCCGAGCTGTCCGCGTCCTACGGCAAGCTTTTCACCGGGCTGGGCGACGATTCGAAGATCGGGCAGGGCTATTTCGGGCTGGCGTTCCCGGCGCGGCAGTACGTGCCGGGCGTCATCGGGATAGGGTGGGACGAGCTGCGGCTGTCCGAGGCCTACTGCGAAACCGTTTTTACCGGCGCCTACGCCGATACCATCTACCCCGGGCTGAGCGTCGGCGGCAGCCTGAAATACCTGCGCAAGACCTACGTGTCCGACGGGTACACGGAAAGCGACCCGCTGTTCGCGGGGAACGGCTACGCGAAGTCGGGGCTGGGGATAGACCTGGGCGGGCTGTACCGGGTTAACGAGAATTACACGGTGGCGCTGGTCTTCAAGAACATCAACCGGCCGGATATGGGTTTGGGCAGCGAGGACAGGCTGCCGGTGCAGGCGCGCGCGGGCGCGGCGTACTGGCTGAAGAAAGGGCTGGTGGACCTTGACGTCGCGGTGAGCGGCGGCGGGTACGACGTGTCTGTGGGCGCTGAGCGGATGTTCCAGGGGCGGTACCTGTTCCGGCTGGGCTTCCTGGCCGGGAACGATTCCAAGCGGAACGCGTCGCTGGGCTTCGGGAGCAGGTTCGGGGCCGTCAATTTCGATTATTCTTTCACGCTGCCGCTGGCTGGCGTGGCGGGCACCACCGGCTCGCACCGGCTGGCGTTCGGCTTCAAGTTCGGGGAAGCGGAGCGTGACGCGGACGAAGAGGCGCGGCGCGCGTCGGCTGCGGCTATACGGGACGCCAAGGCGCGGCTGGCCGAGCAGGAAGAGCAGATAAAGGCTTTGGAGCAAAAAGTGCGCGAGCAGGAAGAAGCGGCGAAGCGTGCGGCGGAAGAAGCGGCGGCGAAGGCGGCCGAACAGGCGGCTGCGCTGGAACTGAGCACGGTGCCGGTGACCGTTATCGAGCCGGCCGCGCCGAAAGCGGCGGCGGACGCGGCGCTGGAGCTGCTGAAAGAAGAGCTGGAGCGGTCGCGCAAAGAGGCGGAGAGCTTCCGCGAGCGCCTGCTGACGCTGGAAGAAGGGCGCAAGGCGAAGGCGGCGGCGGCGCCGGCTGCGCGGAGCGGGGCTTACGTGGTGCAGGAGGGGGACACGCTGGAGAGCATAGCGGCCAAGGTGTACGGCGACGGCAGCAAGTGGCCGTCCATCTACAAGGCGAACGCGGGCTCGGTCGGCAGGGGCGGGACGGTCAAGCCGGGACAGACCCTGGCGATACCTTAAAGGATTTTAAGCGGCTGTATAAGTTGATATCATAGAGAGGCTGAAACCAGTCCATAGCGAATTACGGAACCGAATATATGGAACATCAATTCGACGAATCATCCCTTAACGAGCAGGCCATAAACGACGTCGGCACCGCGCGGCTCGCGCTGCGCTGGGCCCTCGACAAGATACGCCTGCTGCAGGAAGACACCCTGCGCTCCAAGCAGAACCTGCAGGACAAGTCGGCGCAGCTCACTTTCATAGAGAACCAGCTCAAGGCCAAGAACTCGGAGATGGAAAAGATCCTGCGCTCCCACGGCGACGAGATAAAGGCCAAGCAGGATTCGCTGGAATACCAGTTCAAGGCCAAGCTGGACCGCCTGGGCGAGAAGGAGAAGGAGGTCGAGGACAGGATCTCCAGACAGGAAGAGCAGTTCAAGCAGAAGGAAACGAAGCTGCTGGACGACTACCAGAAGAAATCCGACGAGCTCCGCGGCCGCTGGGCCCACATCGAGTCCGAGCTCTGGCAGCTGCGCCAGGAGCAGATGCTTAAGCAGCAGGAATTTGAGAAGGTGTACGCCGCCCGCCTGGAAGAAGAGCGGAAAAAGGCCGCCGCCGAGGTGGAAAGCAGCAGGGCCATCCTTGAAAAGAGCTACGCCACCAGGATCGAAGAGCTCGAGAAAAGGGAGCGCGCCACCGGCGACGAGCTGAAGAAGCAGGAGGCGGTGCTTAACTGGGCCAAGGACAGCTTCCAGCAGGAAACCCAGGAGCGCGAAAAGACGCTGAAGCGCAAGGACCTCGAGATCGACAAGAAGCTGATGGAGAAGAACCAGGAGATCGACGACTACAAGGTCAAGGTCGGCCTGCTGGAGAAGCAGCTCCACGAGCTGCCGGAAGCCATCAGGAAGCGCGACGAGGACCTGGACCGCTACAAGAGGGCCATGGAAAGCCTCGAGAGCGTGATCCGCACCCTCGAAGAGGAGAAGAAGCATTTCCAGCAGGACGCCGAGGCCAAGATGTTCCGCCTTAACGAGCTCATCGACGGGGAAAAGAACAGGTACCGCGAGATGGAAGCGGAGATCCCCAAGCGCCTCAAGATCGCCATCGAGCACGAGCACAACCGGTTCGCCGAGAAGCTCAGCGAAGTGGAGAACGGCTACAAGGAAGACCTGCGCAAGCGGGCCGAGGAAGTGGACTACCTCGAGCGGAACCTCAAGACTTTCGAAGAGACCATCAAGACGCTGCAGACCGAGCGCGAATCCTTCGCCAACAAGGTGGAGCAGCTCCAGGCCCAGTACAGCATCAAGACCGAGGAGTTCGCTTTCAGGGAAAAGCAGCTCCATACCGAATTCGAGGTCAGGCTGAAGGTGGAGATAGAGAAGCATACCGCCGCGCTGAAGAACGAAGTGGAGTCGGCCCAGCGCATCTACGAGGACAACCTGCACCTGAAGGTGAAAGAGATCGCCCACCTGCGCAAAGAGCTGGAAACCTCCGGGACCGAGAAGCTCACCCTGTCCACGCAGGTGAACGAGCTGCGGCGCTTCTCCGAGGCGCTCAAGGAAAAGCACACGGCCGAGATGGAAGCCTTCCGGAAGGATTCTTTCGCCTCCTACGAGGCCAAGCTGTCCGCGGAGCTGGGCGAAGCGGCGGCCATCTACAACGCCGAGAAGCAGAAGCTCGGGGCCTCCTTCAAAGAGCAGCTCGAGAACCTGAACCTGGTCGTAGCCAAGAAGAACGAGGAAACGCAGCGCCTCCGCACCGAGCTGATGAAGCTGGACGAGGAGAAGCGCTTCGCCATCGAGGACGAGCGGCAGAAGGGCCGGAACGAGCTGGAGGCGCAGGCCGCCTCGTTCAGGGACTCCGCCAAGCTCTACGAAGACAATATCCTGCAGCTGAACAAGGCCATAGAGGGCCTGAAGCTGGAGCGGGAAGAGATCATCCTGCTGGAGCGCGAGCGCCTGGAGCGCCTGTACTCCGAAAAGGAAAAGGATTTCGACGAGCGGCTGGCCCGCAAGGAAGCCGAGCTGGCCCGCATGAGGGAAGAGAACATCAAGATAGGCAACAGCAAGGACAACGTCTCCAAGGAGCTGGACGCCCTCACGCTGGCGAAGGAAAGCCAGGACGCGGCCTACCGCCGCTCGCTGGAGGATTTCCGCGCCAAGCTGGGCGAGGCCGTAAGCCGCCTGGAAGGCGTGAAGAGCACGGCCGAGGAAAGGCAGGCCCGCATCGCGGAGCTGCAGGTGGAGATGACCGACACCAAGAACCGGTTCGCCAACGAGACCGCGGCGCTCTCCAACAAGCTCACCTACACCGAGAAGCAGCTGCGGGACGTGAAGGCCGAGTACGAGAGCCAGAAGTTCAATTTCGACAACAGCCTGCAGGACGCCGGGAAGAGGCTGAACGACGCGCTGATGAAGATCAAGAGCACCGAGGAGCAGAAGGCGTCGAAGGAGCGGCTGCTGGACGAGGCCCGCAGGGAGATAGACCTGCGCAAGGGAGACCTCTCCAAGAAGGACGACGCCATCGCCAGGCAGCGCGACGCCGAGGACGCGCTCAGGGCGCAGATAGCCAGGCTTTTCGAAGAGAACAAGAACAGCGCCGTGGCCTACAGGAAGAAGATCGAGCTGCTGGAGAGCGACCTGCGCGGCAAGGACGATATGCTGGGCCAGCTGACCGACGCCGTGAAGGGCAGGAACTCGGATATCATAAGGCTCGAATCCGAGAAGGGCCGCCTGGAAACCGACCTGGGCGAGAAGGTCTCGCAGTTCAAGACGCTGCTGGACGGGGAGAGGAAGGAATCCCGGTTCGCCCACGAGAAGCTCACGAGGGATTTCGCGGACAAGGAAAAGTCGCTGGTGGGCGAGATCAACGCCCTCAAGCAGGACATGAACGGCAGGGACATAGCCGCCGAGAACATGCGGCAGGAGCTGAAGGTGATGGGCGACAACTACCAGGCGGCGCGCGCGGCGCTCGACGGCAGCCTTGCCGAGCTGGCCAGGTTCCGCAAGATGCAGGAAGACTATGAGAAGCTCAAGAAGTCCCTGGAGCAGCTGAAGCAGAGGATCAATATATGGAAGAAGGACTGACAAGGCCTCCGGACGACAGCGACAACCTCAACCTGGAGATCGACAAGCTTTTCCACGATCTGACCGGGAAGGAAGAGTACAGCGCGGCCAGGATCCGCATGCTGGAGGCGGAGCTTGAGAAGAAGAACAGGGAGATGCAGGCCCTGGCCGCCGGCCTGGACGCCAGGGAGAACCAGTTCCGGGACCGGGAGGGCAAGCTCAAGGAGATAGCGGACAAGGACAACGAGGCGGTGGTCACCTTCTACGACAGGATGCTCAAGGATTTCGGCGACAAGGAAAAGAAGCTCCTGCTGGAGGTCAAGGACCTGAAAGAGGAACTGATCGCCAGGACCAGCGAGGTGGAGAAGGTACGCAACGAAGTCGACGAGATGCGGTCCAGGCTTAACCAGGCCGTGGAGCAGTGCTCCGAAGAGCAGAACAAGGGCAGGGAAAAGGACATCTTCGCGCAGAGCGCCCGTTCCGCGCTGAAGGACAAGGAACAGGAAGTGGCCAAGATCTGGCACATTTTGGAGGAAACCAAGGCCGAGCTGGCGCGCGAAAAGGCCAGGCTGACGGCGAAGGACGCCGCGATAGACAGCCTGCACAAGGTGCGGCAGAACCTGGAGCTGGACGTTAGCAGGGTCTCCGGCGCCATGGCGCAGGGCGAACAGGGATTTTACGAGAAGGCGGAGCTGCTGAAGAAAGAGCTCAAGGACAAGGAGCACCTGGCCGCCGAGCTGGAGCGCAGGCTCGCGACGGCGGAAAAAAGGCTGGGCGAGGTCGCCGGCGAGGCCGAGGGCAGGGAGAAAGTGCTGGCCGCGCTCCGCGCGGAGCACGACGCGGCGCAGACCGCCCTGAGCGAGTCCGCGGCGAAGGGCCGCGCGCTCGAAGAAAAGATACAGATACTGCTTTCCAGGGCCCAGAAGGGCGGCGCGGAGCAGAAGCTGGCCCGGCTGCTGGAGGCCAAGGACGAGGTCAACAAGAACCTGTCGCAGAAGATACAGGGGCTGGAAGACGCGCTGGCCTCGGTGCACGGCGAATACGCCGACCAGCTCAAGGCCGCCGCCGACGAAAAGAGCTGCGTGCTGCTGGACCTGAAGCGCAGGGAAGAAGAGACCGCCGCCGCGCGGGAACGGCAGCGCGCGCTGGAGAAGGAGCTGGCCGACACCGCCGAGCGTTGGCGCTTCGCCGACGCCCAGCTGAACAACGCGGTGATGAACCTCCGCAAGCGCGACAACGAGATAGAGATGCTCAACGGCCGCGTGGCGTCGCTGGAGCACGAGCGCGAAAATTACAAGAAGATCTCGGCCCAGGCGCGGGCCGCCGCGGCGGACTTCGCCGCGCTGGCCGACAAGGGCGAGAACGAACAGATCACCAAGCTTTTCTCCGCGCTGAAGGACGAAGCCTCCAAGTACGCCGACCTGCTGAAGAAACACGAGGACCTCAGCCTCAGGTGCGGCCTGCTGGGCGCGGAAAAAGCGCAGGCGCTGGCCGAGGCCGAGCGCCTGGCCAAGGAGAACAGGTCCCTGAGCGCCGGGGCCGAGCGGAAGGCCGGCGGCCTGCTGGAAGTCAGGAACGAGATGATCAAGGAGCTGAACTCCAGGATAAAGAGCCTCGAAGATTCGCTGTCCGTGGAGCGCGGCAGGAACGCCGACCTGTTCCAGGCGGCCGAGGACGAGAAGAAGGGCATGATGCTGGAGCTGAAGCGCAAGGAAGAGGAAACTTCCTCCTCCGGGGAACGGCGGCGCGCGGTGGAAAAAGAGCTGGCCGACACCTCCGAGAAATGGCGCCTGGCCGCCGCCCAGCTGAACAACGCGGTGATGAACCTCCGCAAGCGGGACAACGATATAGAGATGCTGAACGGCCGCCTCGCCTCGCTGGAGCACGAGTGCGAGAACTACCGGAAGACGGCTACGCGGGCGCAGTCCGCCGCGGCCGAGTTCTCGGCGCTGGCGGGGAAGAGCGAGAACGAACAGGTCTCCAAGCTTTTCGCGGCGCTCAAGAGCGAGGGCGACAGGTACGCAGAACTGCAGAAGAAGCACGAAGAGCTGGGCATGAAGGCCGGCGCGCTGGACGCGGAAAAGGCCAAGGCGCTGGCGGAAGCCGGCCGTCTGGCGGCGGAGAACAGGGCTTTGACGGAGAAGATCGAGTCGGGCGCCGACCGCAAGGAAGCGCTCGGCCTGCAGGAAAAGCTGAAGGCGGCCGAAGAATCCTTCAAGGCGGAGCTGGCCCGGGCCGGGGAAGCGGAAAAGACCCGCTACGAGGCGCTTTCCCAGGAGATGCGCCAGGTCGGCGCGCAGCTGCGGCAGAAAGAGCTGGAGCTGGAGGCGACCAGGAGCGAGCTGCACCCGCTGAAGGCCGAATACGAGGCGCTGCTGGAAAGCAAGCGGCGGCTTAGCGAAAAGTATTCGGAAGAGCTGCGCTCCGAGAGCGCGGCGTTCGAAGAGGCGGCCAGGAATATACGCAAGCGCGACGAGATCCTGTCCAGGCTGGCCGTGTCGGTCAGCGAGACGCGCCGCGAAGCCGAGAAGCTGAAGGCCGAAAAGGCCGCGCTGGCCGAGTCGCTCAGGCACAAAAAGGCCGGGCAGGACAAGGGGCTGCGCAAAGCCCTCGCGGAGGCCGGGAAAAAACTTTCGGACAAGGAGCGCCGGCTGGAGCGCATCAACGGCGACCTCGAGAAGGCGAAGAAGGAAAAGGCCGCGCTGCTGGAAAAAGAGCGGGGCCTGAAGGCCGGCCGCGATTCCGGGCCCTACAGCTCCATGCTGAAGGACGCGGAGGAAAAGCTGGCCCAGAAAGAGAAGCTGCTCCGCGACCTGCAGTCCAGGATGGAGCGCGTCACCGCCGATTTCACTTCCCTGAAGCGCCAGGACTCCCAGCTTTCCGCCCGCTCAACCGAGCTGAGCGGCGACCTGGCCGAGCTGCTGGCCGGCATTTCGCACCAGGTCTCCAATTCTATAAGCGTCATACGGAGCCACGCCGAATTCTGCCTGGAAACCCCGGACCCCTCCGGCGTGAAGGAATCCCTGAGCGTGATAGTGCGCAACATAGTGCTGCTCCAGAAGAAGATAGAGGATATGCTGGGCTTCTCCAAGCCGGTCAGGCTGCAGCTGACCGGGACGGGCCTTAAGGCCGCC